>JAADHG010000219.1 GCA_013151975.1 Chlorobiota bacterium
AGATTTATTATTGTAAAGGTTAATTAATAAAAAACCTCCAATCTAAATAGTTTGAAGGTTCTACGGCACTCAAGGGGGGAATCGAATCTTTAAAGTTTTTAAATTTCAACAGTTTTAAGTAATATTTCGTTCTATTTTGTTCTATTTTGACTGTTTTTGATACTAGTTGTACCAAATTTGTACCCTATTATTCAAAAGATAGATGAATGCTACTAAGCTACTTGATGTATCGGGAAGTAAAACTAGCAAACTAACAAAACATCAATATTTATTTCAATGGGATAATTAATGTTACTTAAAGCAATGTAATATTCCTTTCTCGATATTTATTAAGCACTTGAGAGTTAGGGTCTAGCTCAGTTACTAGAGTATTTATGGCATCAATATCACAAATCTTATATCTATTGGTAGTATTTAACTTTTCTGAAATTGTTAATGACACTAATTTTTTTGATGCTTTTATCATTGCTTTTTTCATTTGTGCTATATCCCAATCAATAGCGGTAACACCTTCATTAATGCCTATATACCCTGTCCCTAAGAAACAGATATCAGCTTTTAACTCAGAAAGTATATTGATAGAGCTACCTCCAGTTGCTAATTGAGACCCTCTAGATAGTTTTCCTCCAATAAAAATTACTTCATCACTTTCCGAAACATTGTTGAGTAATTCAATAGCCATTGGTAAGCTAGGAGTAAAAAAAGTAAGATTTAAATTATGGGGAACTAACTTTGCTAATTCTAAATTAGTTGAACCTCCACTCATCAAGACTACATCTCCTTTGTTTAATAAAGAAATTCCTTTTTGTGCAATAATGGATTTATTTCCAAGTTCATAGATTTCTCTATTGCGGCCTGAATAAATATTAAACCCATTAGATACTGCACCTCCATGTACTTTTTTTAATTTTTGTAAACTATCTAGTTCGGTAACATCTCTTCTAGCTGTGTCAATTGATACCTTTAATATTCCTGCCAAATCAGTTAATAAAACTCTATTATGAATATGGACTTCGTTAAGAATAATTTGATGTCGTTGCTGTTTTTCCAATTTTTTAAAATTTTATTGTTGGGCATATTATAAATACAAGCATAATATAATAATTTATAATTTAATTGCTATTAAAAATTGCAAAATAAGTATAATACTGCAATTATATTAACTAAAAATATTATTTGCAACAAATATTTGCAATTTTTTATTGCATAGGGAAATTTAATTTCTATATTTGTTCTTAAATTAATCTTAAAATTATCTCTCATGAAGAAAAAAAATTACCTTTTTACTGTAATCTTGATGCTGTTNNNGTTCTCTTGTTTTTTGTTCAAACTTCGTTTGGACAATCACAAACACTTTCAGGTACAGTTACTGAAAAAGGAAGTGGGATTCCATTGACTGGTGTTAATGTAATTATTGAAGGGACTTCAGCAGGTGGTGTCACTAACTTTGATGGAAACTATTCATTCAATGCAGAAGGATTCGAAAACAAACAACTGGTCTTTAGTTTTATCGGTTATGAAACTGTATCGGTGACCTTAACTGGCGAAAGTCAAGTAATAGATATCGAATTACGGGAAGATTTACTAAGTCTAGACGAAATTATTATTACTGGAAATAGTGTTGGTGTAAACAAGAGAACCCTAGGTAATGCTATTTCAACAGTTAAAGCTGGTGATTTGGTGAATAATGCTGCTACAGCAATTGATCAAGCCATATCTGGAAAAGTAAGTGGAGCTTTAGTGCAACAAAATTCTGGAGATCCAGCAGGTGGGATAAGTATTAGACTTAGAGGACCAAGTACTGTTTTAGGGAATTCTGATCCACTATATATTGTAGATGGAATAATTATTAGTAATTCCAGTAACCAACTAGTAGATCTTGGTGGTTCCGCACAAAATAGACTTGCAGATCTTAATCCAAACGATGTAGAACGTATAGAGATTATAAAAGGTGCAGCAGCAGCTGCTATTTATGGTTCTAGAGCGAGTAATGGTGTAGTACAGATATTTACAAAAAGAGGAAAGTCTGGTAAAGCAAAATTTAATTTTTCTACTAGTATTAGATCTAATAAACTTAGAAAAAAAATAGCATATAATACAGCGCCTTTGGCATGGGTTAATCCATTTGATAGAACTGACCTTACTACTGTTGCTGCAACACGTTATGATTATCAAAACGAGTTTTTTGACACAGGTTTTGGTGTAGAAAACTACCTTTCCGTAAGTGGAGGAAATGAAAAAACATCGTATTATATATCTGCATCTCAATTAGATAATGAGGGTATTATTAAAAGTACTGATTATAGAAGGATTGGTTTTAAAACTAATATTAATCATAAAGCTTTCGATTGGCTTACTATAAACGCAGGATTAAACTATGTGAGAAGCCAAAGTAGCGATATTCCAAATGGAGGTATTAATTCTGCTTATGGTGCAATTACAGGATTTGTTTTTAGTGAAAATTCTGTTAATCCTGCTCCTAACGACTCAGGAGTATATCCAGTGACATCGTTATTAGTTCCTAGAACAAATCCAGCTGAAGCTGTAAATCGTTTTGATTTTGGTCAGAAAGTGAATCGTATAATAACAAGTGTGAGTTTAGATGCGAAAATTACTGAGCATCTATCGGCTAAGTACACATTAGGTCTAGATTATTTTAATCAATCGGCTACGGCATTTATTCCTCTTAATAACACCTCTCCTAATGGTGATGGGTTTGCGAGAAGATCCGACCTTAATAATTTTCAATATAATAGTGATTTGAATCTTTCTTATAAAATAGATTTAAGTGAAGATATTTCATCTACTACTATACTTGGAGGTTCATGGCAATATGAAGAGTTCGATGTTATAGGTATAAGTGCCACAGGATTACCTCCAATAGTTGAAACAGCAACTAGCGGAAGTATTGTTTCACAAGGTGAAGGAAGATCTCAAATTTCATATTGGGGTGGTTTTATACAGCAAACATTTAGTTTTAAGAATAAATTATATCTTAATGGTGCTTTAAGAATGGATGGTGCTTCAACTTTTGGTAAAGATGAAAGAAACCAATTATATGCTAAGGCTAGTCTTTCTTACGTATTGTCCGAAGAAGATTTTTGGGAAGACACTTTTGGAGACACGTTTAATACATTTAAAGTGAGAACCTCTTGGGGGCAAGCAGGAAACTTAACGGCTTTATCAGCTTTTCAGAGATTTACAGTTTTAAACCCTTCAGCAATCAATGGTTCTGTGAGTTTAATACCAAGTACTCAGCTTGGGGATTTAAATATTGCTCCAGAGCGTCAAGAAGAAATTGAGATTGGTTTTGATGCTGGGTTTTTTAATAACAGACTTGGTTTAGAGTTTACCTATTACAAACAAAAAGTAACAGATTTATTATTGCCTAGAGAGTTAGCCCCATCAGCAGGTTTTGCATCTAGAATAGAAAATGTTGGAAATCTGGAAAATAAAGGTATAGAATTATTATTAAAAGGAGTTCCAGTAAGAACTGAAGATTTTTCTTGGGATATTACGGCTACTTATTCTAAAAACGAAAATGTTGTTACTAAAGTTGCTGGAGGTGGTCAATTTGCATTAGCAGGTAGTTTTGCTACCAACTACGTAATTGAAGGAGAGTCTTTGGGTGTATTTTATCGACAATTTTATGCAAGAGATGCCGATGGTAGTATCTCACTAGATGCCGATGGCTATCCGTTTAGAGGTACAACTGCAGATGGTGCTTCTTCTAAAGTTATTGGAGACCCCAACCCAGATTGGTTTGGTTCATTAATTAATGAGTTTAGTTATAAGAATTTTAAGCTTAGAATACAATTAGATGCTGTACAAGGGTTTGATGTATTTAACTGGAATAGAAGACTACTGGATAATGTAATTTTTGGAGGTGGTTCTAACGTAGGAGAAGAATTATTGGGGAATAGACCTAAAGGATTTGGTCGTGCTCAAGCAGGAATTTTTGAGGAGTTTGTTGAAGATGGTTCGTTTGTTAAGTTAAGAGAGCTTTCTTTGAGCTATAATATAGTGTCTCCGTTTAAATCAATTGATGCTATTAAGATTAGCTTCATTGGTAGAAACTTAATTTCTTGGGATAATTATAGTGGTTGGGATCCTGAAATAAATACTGCAGGACAAAGTAATGGTGTTCGAGGATTTGATTTTGCAGGAGTTCCTATACCAAAAACATATCAACTAGGTATTAATGTTAGTTTCTAATTTAAAAAAATATTAAAATGAAATATATATTCAATCACAAAATCAAGTATATGATTATGCTAACGGTTTTGTTAACAATAACAGCTTGTGAAACAGATTTTGATAATCCAAATGCCGCAACAGTAGAACAAACCTTTTCTGCAAGAGAAGGGATATTAGCAGCTACAGTAGGAATGCAACAAGTATATTCTACATCAGGTGTAAGATGGATCGTAGAAACACCAGCAATTACAACACGAGAAGGAGGTATAACAACTACTTTCCAGAACATGATAGAATTAGAAGATGGTGGTACTGATTTACCAAATTTTAATTCTAATGTAAAAGGTTTATGGGCCACCATGCTTAGAGTAATGAAAACTGCTGAAGATATAGAGGTTAATACACCCAATATAGATTTAGAAAGCGGCACACAAAGTGGGCTTTTAGCATATTCAAAGCTTTTTAAGGCAATGGCTATTGGTAGTTTAGCACAAAACTATGAGCAAGTAATTGTAGAAACAAGCAGTAATAATGATGCAAGTTTCATCTCAAGAATAGAAGGATTACAATTCGCTATAAATCTTTTAAATGAGGCTAAAGCAACAATATCTGCAAACCCTATTTCGAACGAATTTGTAAATGAAGTTACATTAGGCAATATAGATGTTTTGAACACTATAAATGCAATGCTTGCGAGATATTATCTATTTGTTGGAAACTATGATGCTGCTATTACTGCTGCTAATAGTGTAGATTTATCCTCAGCTTCTGTTTTTGCTTACGACTCACAAAATTTGAACCCTATTTGGGGTAGAGTATATCAAAATAGTGCACCTAATTTTAAACCAAGAGATAATTTTGGGTTACCAGCTACATTCGTTTTTGATCCAGCCGATGGACGATTGTCATTTTATTTAGTGCCTTTAGCAGAAACAAATCAAAATGGATTACCTATTGAAGATTTAGCAGGGTTTTTTGATGCAGATACTGGATCTATTCCTGTATATATGCCAGATGAAATGAAGTTGATTATTGCTGAAGCAAATCTTAGAAAAGGTTCTCCAGATTTAGCTGCTGCAACTTTAGCATTAAATGATGTATTAACCGATACAACTGATATTTTTGATATAAACGCAAATGTTGCTGCTTATTCTGGAGCCAATACAGTAGATGCTTTATTAGATGAAGTGTATCGTAATCGTAGAGCAGAACTGTTTTTAACAGGAATGAGTTTGGAAGATAGTAGGCGTTTTGGTCGTCCACAACCAAGTGGTGCAAGTATGAATTATACTGAGGAACGTAATAGAAATTTCTATCCATATCCAGATACAGAAAGAAATAGTAATCCTAATACACCACCTGATCCTTCTATTTAAGGATCTAGTTAATAGCACTTATTTAAATTAGTTTTTAATTTGTATTGTATTTAGGGTAACAAAATTGTTACCCTAAATAATACAATTATTAAATTTATTATGAAAGTTTATACAGGTCTGGATGTTTTAGTTAAGGATAAAAGCCTGCAAAATAAATTTAAAGGTAATGTGGCATTATTATGTCATAATGCTTCTATTGATACTACTTTTACACATGCAGCTTTAAAATTTAAAGATATATTTGGTTCGCGATTTATAAAAATGTTTGGGCCGCAGCATGGTTTTTCTACTGATGTTCAGGATAATATGGTTGAAACCAATCATTATATTCATCCTCATTTTAATATCCCTGTATATTCACTTTATTCTGAAACTCGTATTCCTACAGATAAAATGTTGGAAAACATTGATCATTTCTTTGTGGATTTACAAGATGTTGGATGTAGAGTGTACACATACATTTATACCTTAACACTTTTGTTAGAAAAATGCATTGGTAAAGATATTCAAGTTATTGTTCTTGATCGTCCTAACCCTATTAATGGTATCAATATTGAAGGAAATATTCTAAAGCCTGAGTTTGAATCATTTGTTGGTCTTCATCCTATTCCTGTTCGACATGGAATGACAATTGGAGAGGTAGCATTGATGCATCAAAAGTTTTGGGTTAAAGAGGAAGTAAATCTCGAGGTCATAAAAATGCAGTATTGGAAACGAGACATGTTTTTTGAAGACACCAAATTACCTTGGCTTTTACCTTCACCAAATCTTGCAAGAACCGAAAGTACTTATACGTTTCCAGCTACAGTTTTATTTGAAGGAACACTATTAAGCGAAGGGCGTGGTACAACACAATCGTTAGAAATTGTTGGGCATCCAAAAATTGAACCGTTTGCATTTTATGAAAACCATTTGTTAGACTGTATAAAGAAATCAAAATTAGTAGGCTTTGAATTAAGACCAATTACATTTCTTCCAACTTTTCAAAAGCATGGTGGTACTGTTTGTGGCGGATTTCAAATTCATATTACAGATAAAAAAGCATTTAAACCTTGGCGTATTGGTCAATTTTTAATGCGTGAGTTGTATCATTATCTAGGAGATGATTTTCAATGGAAACGCCCTCCTTATGAGTATAATTACACTCAGAAACCTATTGATCTTATTAATGGAACAGATAAATTAAGGCATTGGGTAGAAAATAATGAGTCTATCGAAATGCTAGATATTTTTGAAGAGCTAGAAAGCTACAAACATGAGCTTAACGAAATAAAACTGTATTTATAATAGACTATTTACAGTTTAATAATTTTTAAAATGAACCCACTTTTAGTGCTTTTAGTAATTGCGATTTATTTCGCTTTATTAATGACGATTTCATATTTTACTTCTAGAAACAGAAGCGACGAATCTTTTTTTACAGGAGATAAGCAATCGCCGTGGTTCTTAGTCGCTTTTGGTATGATTGGTGCTGCGCTTTCAGGAGTTACTTTTGTGTCTGTACCAGGAATGGTAGGCAATAATAGTTTTTACTTTTTTCAATTTATTTTAGGTAATGTTGTAGGTTATTTATTTATTACGTTTGTATTAATTCCGTTATATTATAAATTAAAATTAGTATCCATTTATGGATATTTAAGGGAACGTTTTGGTGTAAAAGCATATAAAACAGGCTCACTATTTTTCTTAATTTCACAGTCATTTGGTGCAGCCTTACGATTATTATTAGCTGCTAAAATTTTACAATTCGCTTTTTTTGATAAATTTCACATTCCTTTTTTTGCAACTGTTATTATCATCTTATTATTGGTTTGGTTATATACAAATAAATCAGGAATTAAGACAATAGTTTGGACAGATACCATGCAAACATTTTTTTTAATACTAGGTGCTATTGTAACTATTTATACGATTACATCATCTTTAAATTTATCCCTTACAGATTCGATTAATGAAGTTGTAAATCATAAATATTTTAAAATTTTTAACTGGGAAAGCAAATCAGGAAACAATTTTTACAAGCAGTTTATTGCTGGAATATTAATTTCGATTGCAATGATAGGCTTAGACCAAAATATGATGCAAAAAACGTTGACTTGTAAAAACCAATGGGACGCACAGAAAAACTCATTAGTCTATAGCTTGATACTAGCAGTGACACAATTTTTATTTTTAGGGCTTGGTATATTATTATTTGTTTATGCCGAAAAACACAATATTACATTACCTCTTGGAGAAAATGGGGAGTTTGTAGATACAGATACACTATTTCCAAATTTAGCACTTAACTATTTAGGGCAGATTGCTGGAGTGAGTTTTTTGTTAGGAATAATTGCTGCATCATTTTCTAGTGTTGATTCTGCCTTAACCGCTCTAACAACCTCTTTTACTTATGATTTTTTAGATATTTCTCATAAGTCTAGCGAAAAGAAGAAAAAACTAAAAAATAGAGTATTGTTAGGATTTTCGATTGTAATTTTTTTAATAATAATGCTATTCTCAAATAGTAGAGGAGATGTTATTTCATTAATATTTAAAGTTGCAGGATATACTTATGGGCCACTGTTAGGTCTTTATTTATATGGAATGTTTACTAAATTTAATGTAAAAGATAAATGGGTGCCAATAATTTGTGTATTAGCTCCTATAGTTACATATATGCTGGGAATTTATTTTAACAATACATATAATTTTGATTTTGGATTTATGAATATAGCAGTAAATGCCGTATTGACAATTATTGGATTAATAATTATTAAAAAGAAATAAATGGACACATCAAAACTTACTACTGAGCAACCTTCCAAGTACAATGATTTAGAAAAGATGGACACATTAAAATTACTCACTAATATTAATTTAGAGGATCAGTCGGTAGCTTTTACTGTCGAAAAAGCGATTCCAAGTATTAATAAACTTGTAGATGTTATTGTTTCAAAAATGAAAAAGGGAGGGCGCTTGTTTTATATTGGCGCAGGAACTAGTGGAAGATTAGGAGTTCTTGATGCTTCTGAGTGTCCGCCAACTTTTGGGGTTTCTGATGATTGGGTAATAGGTCTTATTGCAGGAGGCGATGGTGCTTTAAGAAAAGCAGTTGAAAATGCTGAAGATGATATAAATCTGGCTTGGGAAGACTTATCAGAGTATAATATTTGTGACAAAGATGTGCTTATTGGCATTGCTGCATCAGGTACTACACCTTATGTTATTGGAGGTATTCGAAATGCAAAACAGCATAACATTGTTACAGGGTGTATTACATGCAATAAAAACTCACCATTATCTTTAGAAGTAGATTATTCTATCGAATTGATAGTTGGTACTGAATTTGTTACAGGAAGTACAAGAATGAAAGCTGGAACTGCTCAAAAGCTAGTACTAAACATGATATCTACAGCAGTCATGATTAAATTAGGGAGAGTGTTAGGAAATAAAATGGTAGATATGCAACTTTCTAATAAAAAGTTAACTAAGAGAGGTATTAAAATGATTATGGATGAACTTGGTGTTGACAAAGAATTGGCTAGTCAATTACTGTTGAAACATAAAAGTGTTAGGAAAATATTAGATGAGTATAAAACAAAGTTTGGTATAGATAACTTTATTTAAAAGCATTAATGTAATCGTATGGAAATATTGCATACAAATACTCGATTGACAGCTTTAGATGTTTTAAGAGGATTAACCATAGCTGCAATGATCATGGTGAACACTCCTGGAAGCTGGTCTTATGTTTACTGGCCATTTTTACATGCAGAATGGCATGGTTTTACTCCAACTGATGCAATTTTTCCATTTTTCTTATTTATTGTCGGGGTTTCTATACATTTTGCCTTTAAAAAATTTAATCCAAAAGAGCATAAAAAAGGCTTAAAAAAAATAATCAAACGAGTAATAATAATCTTTGCAATAGGCTTGCTCCTAAACCTATTTCCGAAATTCAATTTTGATACAGTAAGGATTTTTGGTGTATTACAACGTATTGCAATTGCTTATGGGATAGGAGCCTCTTTATGTTTATTGTTGAACAAAAGAAGCCTCATATATATAACCATAGGTATTTTGCTTTTATATTGGGGCTTATTGTATTTTCTTGTTCCTGAAAATCCTTTTGAGCCACAAACTAATTTAGTAGGCAAAATTGATTTATTTTTATTAGGTTCAAAGCATGTTTGGAAAGGTCTTGGTTTTCCTTTTGATCCTGAAGGTTTATTGTCAAGTTTGCCATCAGTTGCAACAGTTATCATTGGTAATTTAGTTGGGAGACTTTTAACTAAATCTAATTCAAACCTCAATAGGGTTAAATCCCTTTTCATTTATGGATTTGCTCTTATAGTTATCGGTTGGATTTGGGGTTATGATTTTCCTATCAATAAATCACTTTGGACAAGTTCTTATGTGTGTTTTTCGGCAGGACTCGCTATGGTAGTTTTAGCCTCACTAATTTGGATTATTGACATTAAGGGGTTTATCAAATGGTCGAAACCATTTATTCATTTTGGCACAAATTCATTGTTTATTTTTGTGTTTTCAGGTTTGTATGGAAAACCAAGACC
>JAADHG010000020.1 GCA_013151975.1 Chlorobiota bacterium
AGAAAAATTTCTAATAAGTTTTATAGCCCAAATATTTAAATACTATAGTATACGATTTCTCTTCTAAAATATTTAGTTCATACTTCCCATCATCATTACTTGTAGTACCTGTATATGTACCTTCAATATAAATATTTACAAAAGCTAATGGGTTATTGTTTACGTCAGTTACGATACCTTTTACCTGCGAGAAAACAATACAACTGAACAGTAGAGAAAGCGTGAGGAGTAATTGTTTTTTCATGCAAATTAATAAAAGTGGTTATACTATTATAGACGCTTTTATTTTATAAAAGGTTGCCTATCTGTTTCAAACATAAACATATTTTAATGTGTTGTATGTTATAGCTCTCTTAAACTTATTAGAAATTTTTCTTAATGCGGTCTAGGTCGCGCTTGTTATCTCTATCTTTAATAGACTCGCGTTTATCGTAAAGTTTTTTTCCTTTGGCTAAAGCTATTTCTAATTTAGCAAATCCTTTTTCATTAATAAATAAGCGAAGGGGTACAATGGTAAGTCCTGTATTTTTTACTTCTTTTTCAAGTTTTCGTAATTCGCGTTTGTTTAGTAAAAGTTTGCGTTCAGCTTTGGGTCTGTGGTTACTATAGTTTCCATAAGCATACTCTTCAATAGACATGTTTATAACAAAAAGTTCTCCCTGTTCATTAAACTCGCAAAAGCTTTCGGCTATTGAGGCTTTACTTTGCCTAATGGATTTAATTTCGGTTCCAGTGAGCACAATACCTGCTGTGTACTTATCGATTATTTCGTACTCAAAGCGTGCCTTTTTGTTTTTTATGTTTATGTTTTTTTGCATTGCTGCCAAAGGTAAATAATTTAAGATTATTTTAGAATATTCAAGTTAAGTATTATGTAGTTTTACGGCGTAAATAAAAAACATTACAATGAATAAATTGATTTTACCTTTTATTGTGTTAACACTGTTGATGTCTTGTAAGAAGGATGTTCAACCAAATGCAGATACTATTATTAGTAAAGCCATTGAAGTTGCAGGCGGAAACCATATTGCAACCGCTACTATCGATTTTGACTTTAGAGATAAACACTATAAAGCCATTCGTAATAATGGCATGTTTCAATTAGAACGAGAGTTTAGAGATTCAATTTATGTAATAAAAGATGTGTATACCAATACAGATTTTACAAGGTTTGTAAATAATGAAGCTGTTGTGGTTCATGATACAATGGCTAAAAAATATACAAATTCAGTAAATTCTGTACATTATTTTTCGGTGTTACCCTTTGGATTAGATGCTGCTGCTGTTAACAAAACCTATCTGGATGATGTGGTTATTAAAGGAAAAACATATCATAAAATTAAAGTAACCTTTAGTCAAGATGGAGGAGGAGAAGATTTTGAAGATGTTTTTGTGTATTGGGTTAATACAGACACCAACAAAATTGATTATTTGGCATATTCATATTTAACCGATGGCGGCGGAATGCGATTTAGAGAAGCTTATAACGAGCGATATGTTAAAGGTATTCGTTTTGTAGATTACAATAACTATAAACCGTATAATAATAACGAAAAATTACTCGATTTAGACCGTTTGTTTGAAAACAACGCATTGAAACTATTATCTAAAATTGAAACTGAGAATGTTGAGGTAAAGTAGATTGAAGATTTAGGTTTAACCCAAAATTAAAACAATGTTGTCATTCCGTGCTGGACACGGAATCTATGTAATTAATAAAAAAAGAGAATTCCTGCCTTCATTTTGACAACACTTCGACAAGCTCAGTATGACACTTTGGAAAGGCAAACGTGTAATATTTCTATTCTATTACTAAAAGAGTATCCGAAATTTCACCACTACTAGAAATAGTTACAATATAAAGATTGGCATTATTATTATCATCAATAGACTTGTATTTTTCCTGACCTAAAACAGCATTTACAAATTGAGGTGTGGTGTTACTATGTCCTACCACTAAAACGGTTTTGCCTTTGGTATTATTAATAAAATCTTCAGAATATAAATTTCTAGGATCGTAAATTGTAATATCTAATCCATTTTTCTCAGCTGTAGGCTGCGCGGTTTGTTTTGTGCGATTATAATCTGTAGAATAAATAGCATCAAACTTTACATTATCGAAGACTAAGCTCCACTTTGCAGCTCTAAGAATGCCTTCCTGAATTAAATTAGGATTTTTATTATTTGCATCACTACGATCTTTTTCAGCATGACGAATAAAATAATATGTTGTAGTTTCAGTCGGATGCTCTATAGTCTCATTTATTGTGTCTTGTGCAACTGTTGGTAAAGCAAAAAAGATTGTAAAAAATAATATAAATAGATGTTTCATTTTAATGTTTTATTTAGGTTCAATAATTAAAAAAACAGCAGTGCTGTCTCCAATGTTTAATACTTCGTGCCACTCGGTGCCTTCACTATAAAAATGACTTCCAGTAGCAGGACTTACTTTTCTAGTACCGCTGTTGTCTGTAATTCTAAAGGTGCTACCAGCCAAAGTATAACCAAAATGTGGTTTGTGATAATGTTTTTCGTGCCCAACACCTGGTTTAAAAGTACACTTTAATACTCTAATGCTTTCATTTTCTTCTACCAATTTACAAACGGCTTTACCTTTCCAACCTGCTTGTAGTGGGTCTGGTAAAGTTGTACTGTTCTTACAACTAATCAATAGCATAAAAACCAAAAATATTTGAATAGTAATTTCATACTTGTTATTAGCCATAGATATTTAGGATAATATTTAAAAGGAAACACGATTAGTAGTTATCAAAGATAAAATAGTTTCTCTTTTTGCTTTGAAAATAAGTGTTAAAAATTTAGGGTAGTACACTTCTAATTTTAATTATTTCTTATGTGGTATTTTAGAGTTTTAACCAATGATTCTTGTAGTGTTAAAAAGGTCTACTAAAATACTTGTCAAACAATGATTTTAATCAGTTTTTCAAGATTATTTGAGGTTTATTTTTGCTCAAAATTATAAAATAACAATTATGAAAAAAACAATTTTCACAAGTTTACTAATGTGCTTATTTGTATTTACAAATGTATTTGCACAAGACACAACAACAGATAATTCAGAATTTTCAAAGTGGCAAGTACGTCTTAGAGGTATAGTTGTTACACCAAATGAAAGTGCTACCATACAAACCATAGGCGGAGATGTTAATATTTCTTCGGCATTTGTTCCTGAATTGGATTTTACTTATTTCTTTACTGAAAATTGGGCAGCTGAATTAATTTTGGCGACTACCAATCATGATGTGAAAGCGGTAAATACTTCGGCTGGAAATATTAATTTAGGCGATGTGTGGTTGTTACCACCTACTTTAACTTTTCAATATCATTTTACAGGCGGGAAACTTAAACCGTATTTAGGAGCAGGGATTAACTACACAATCTTTTATGGTGTAAATAATGGTCCGGTTGCCGATAGTGTAGATTATAGCAATTCTGTTGGTTTTGCTTTTCAGGCAGGCTTAGACTATGCATTGGGAGAAAAATGGTTTTTAAATGTAGATTTAAAACAAATTTATATTCAAACAGATGCAGTTATAAACGCTACTACAGCACTTGGAGCAACTGTTGGTGCCGATGTTGATATTAACCCACTAGTTATTGGCTTTGGTTTTGGAATGAAATTTTAAGCTTATCTCGTTATATAATAATAAAAATAAAAAGGGTCACGAATTCGTGACCCTTTTTATTTTTAATGCAAAAGAAAAGCAACATTCATCTTTAATAAGAATCATGCTGCTTTTCAACTAACCAACCAATTATAAGACTGTTTAAAATTTAGATTGTTACATTTCTTCTACTAAATCACTCTGATTTCTAAACACCAATTTGTCATCAAAGACATCTAGTAAAATAATACTATCTGTGGTTACTTTTCCTGCTAATATTTCCTTGCTCAATTCATTAAGTACTTCTTTTTGAATGACACGTTTTACAGGTCGAGCACCATACTCAGGATTGTATCCTTTTTCAGATAAATATCCAATTGCTTCTTGAGTAGCATCAAAGGTTATCCCTTGTTGAGCAAGCATTTTTGTAACACCTTTTAGTTGTAAGCCTACAATGTCTTTTATGTTTTCTTTGCTTAAAGGTGTAAACATAATGGTATCATCTATTCTGTTTAAAAATTCAGGACGTACACTTTGTTTTAATAAGGCTAACACATCAACCTTTGCTGCTTCAATAGCTGAGTCAATATCTTTTGTGGCTTCAAAACGTTCTTGAATAATGCTACTTCCCATATTTGAAGTCATGATAATAATGGTATTTTTAAAATCGGCAACACGCCCTTTATTATCAGTTAAACGCCCTTCATCCAATACTTGCAATAAGATATTAAAAACATCTGGGTGTGCTTTTTCAATTTCGTCAAGTAATACCACAGAATATGGTTTGCGTCGTACAGCCTCAGTAAGTTGTCCGCCTTCATCATAACCTACATATCCTGGAGGTGCTCCAACAAGTCTGCTTATTGCATGACGCTCTTGATATTCGCTCATATCTATTCTGGTCATTGCATTTTCGTCATCAAATAAATATTCGGCCAATGCTTTTGCTAATTCGGTTTTACCAACGCCAGTGGTTCCTAAAAATAGGAATGTGCCAATTGGCTTTTGCGGATTTTGCAATCCTGCACGACTTCGGCGTACTGCATCACTTACTGCAATAATAGCTTCGTTTTGACCCACAACGCGTTTGTGTAGCTCGTCTTCGAGTTTCAATAGTTTTTCACGCTCACTTTGAATCATTTTTGTAACAGGAATCCCTGTCCATTTTGCAACTACTTCTGCAATATCATCATAGGTAACTTCTTCTTTAATAAGCGATGTTCCCTCTTGTTCTTGCATTTGTTTTTGGAAAATTTCTAACTGTTCTTGCGCTTCTTTTATTTTGCCATAGCGTAGTTCGGCAACCTTACCATAATCGCCATCGCGTTCAGCACGTTCTGCTTCCAGTTTATAGTTTTCAATATCTTGTTTAATATTTTGAATATTATCTACAACTTCTTTTTCACTTTTCCATTTAGCATTTAACGCGTTACGGTCTTCTTTTAAGTTTGCTAAATCAGAGCGCAAAGATTTTAGTTTTGTTTCATCTTTTTCACGCTTAATGGCTTCAATCTCAATTTCAAGTTGCATTACCTTTCTATCTAAAACATCTAATTCTTCAGGTTTTGAATTAATTTCCATACGTAATTTTGACGCAGCCTCATCCATTAAGTCAATAGCTTTATCTGGCAAGAATCGGTTTGTAATATATCGTTCTGATAGTTTTACTGCACCAATAATAGCTTCGTCTTTAATACGTACTTTATGATGAGTTTCGTATTTTTCTTTAATACCTCTAAGTATAGAAATTGCACTTTCGGTATCAGGTTCGTTAACCATTACTTTTTGAAAACGGCGTTCTAAAGCTTTGTCTTTTTCAAAATATTTTTGGTATTCATCTAAAGTTGTTGCGCCAATAGCACGGAGTTCGCCTCTTGCTAATGCAGGCTTTAAAATGTTAGCCGCATCCATTGCGCCTTGACCACCACCAGCACCAACCAGAGTGTGTATTTCATCAATAAAGAGTACAATATCGCCATCACTTGTAGTGACTTCTTTAATAACGGCTTTTAAGCGTTCTTCAAACTCACCTTTATATTTGGCACCCGCAATAAGTGCTCCCATATCAAGTGCAAAGATTTGCTTGTCCTTTAAGTTTTCAGGGACGTCACCATCAATAATTCTGTGTGCTAAACCTTCAGCGATAGCCGTTTTTCCTGTTCCAGGTTCACCCACCAATATTGGATTGTTTTTGGTACGTCGCGATAAAATTTGAAGAATGCGTCGTATTTCTTCATCACGACCAATTACGGGATCAAGCTTACCATCTTTGGCTAACTGATTTAAATTTTTAGCATACTTGTTTAAAGAATTATAAGTATCTTCCTGACTTTGTGAAGTTACATTTTCTCCTTTACGTAGTTCATCAATAGCTAATTTTAAAGTCTTTTCAGTAACACCTTGGTCTTTTAATATTTGAGAGATTTTGCTTTTAGATTTAAAAACAGCTAATATGAGATGTTCAATGGAAACATACTCATCTTTCATTTTTTTAGCTATAATTGCTGCCTCGTTAAGTGTTTTGCCACCTTCACGAGAGAGCATAATGTCACCTCCTGAAACTTTTGGAAAACTTTCAAGTTCTTTATCTAAAACTTGTTTTAGCATTGCAATGTTAACATTCAATTTTTTTAAAATGAATGGCAACACATTTTCATCAACTTCAAAAATAGCTTTAAATAGATGTTCATTTTCTATTTGTTGATGACCTAAGCTTTGAGCAAGCACTTGAGCTTGCTGTATAGCTTCTTGTGATTTTATAGTATAATTGTTAAAGTTCATAATTGTTAATTTTGTATTATAGCGTTCAATAATCTTACCATTGCAATTTTAAAGACAGAATGTCGTGTAAACGCAGTATTTACGTGACTTTTCGTCAGTTTGTAAGGATTTTTAATATGTTCGACTTAACTGAAGATTAATGAGATTCCCTTTTTTAAGGGAATAAAAAATAAAATTTTTTGATGGGATTTTTTAGTAATTTATTTAAAGCTTCTGAACCTAAAGAAACAAAGCTATTACCTTGGATTGCTTTTACCGATTTGCAACAAATACAAGAGATTAAAGAGCAATCTAAGAACAAAACACAAGTGGTCTTTAAACACTCTACAAGTTGTGGTATTAGCCGTATGGTTTTAAACCGGTTTGTAGATGCCTATTCCTTGACTGAAAATGATTTAGATTTATATTATTTAGATTTATTAAGTTACAGAAACATATCTAACGAGGTTGGGTATACGTTTCAAGTGATGCACGAATCTCCACAACTTTTAGTAATTAAAAATGGCGTAGTAGTAGTTCACAGTTCACATGGTGGAGTTAATACCATCGATTTAAATGACTTTCTTTAATAACTTTTGTAAAGTTTATTAAATGGAAGTATTCAATTTTGTAGTTTTAAAAATATAACTTCGCTTATCGTTCGTTATAAATTACTGAAACGAATGATATCTTAACATTGTGCTTCATTATGACAAACCGCTAACCAATGATAAAATTCTATCGAAAAATACGCTACGACCTTATGGAGAAAAATAAAACTGGGAGGTATATTAAATATGCTATTGGAGAAATTGTTCTTGTTGTTATTGGAATTTTAATTGCACTTTCAATTAATAATTGGAATGAAAACAGGAAGGATGGAATAAAAGAACAAGTTATCCTAAAATCTTTAAGGGTCAATCTGAAAGAAAATCTTAAACTACTAAACCTACCCTACGTAGCAACCATTAATGCTTATAATTCTTCATTGAATTTACTTGAATTAATTGCACCTAATGGTTCCAGCATAAACACAAATCAAGTAGACAGTTTATTAAGCGTAACGCTTGATTACTTTTCCTTTGACGCTAACAGTGGTGCTATTAACGAAATCATCAATTCTGGCCAATTAAATATTATTAGGAATGAAGAATTGAAAAATCTGATTTCCAATTGGTCAGGAATAACTGAAGATACACAAAGAGATGTTGATATTGCTAATAACCATGCGTTTGATAAAATCATTACGTATTTGGTGAAACATGGAAATATAAGTAATTTACCTATAGGAAATAATATGTCGCAAAAAACAGACTTAAGGCCGAAACCAATATCGAGTTTTGAAGTCGATTATGAAAATTTGATGAACTCCTCTGAATTCGAAAATTTGGTAAGCTGGCATTCCGTAAACATGTTATATATACTAAATGAATACATGTTTTTTAAATCCTATATGGAAAAAACAATTGATCTGATAGATTCTGAAATTGATGAAAAATAACGAAAGCACAACACCGTGTAAAAAACATGGCGGCTTGATGAATAATTAGAAGAGTTTGACTATATTTAATCTTTAAATCAAAACTGAAACAAAACGGTAAAAAACCCGCAACGTTTCATACACAACCCGATAAGCGAAACGCCCTAAAAAGCGATTAAAAGTTTTATTTTTTATAAACAGGAAGTAATTCCGTTTTTACTTCGCCAAAACCGATACGAGTGCCATCTTTTTCGCAATATCCTCGCATAATTACAGTATCGTGGTCGTTAATAAATTTGCGTTCTGTACCATCTTTCATTTTAAGCGGTTTTTCGCCTCTCCAAGAGAGCTCTAACATAGACCCATAAGCATCTGGAGTTGGTCCAGAAATGGTGCCGCTTCCCATCATATCGCCAGAATTTACAGGACAGCCATTAGACGTGTGGTGTGCCAGTTGTTGCGACATATTCCAATACATATATTTAAAATTAGAATGGCTTACCACAGTTTCTTTTGCGCCTTTGGGCTGTATGGCTGCTTCCAGATGAATATCAAAACTCTTTTTGCCTTTGTATTGCAGGTACGAAAAAGGTTTAGGGTCTTGTTTTGGGCCTTCAACTCTAAATGGTTCTAGTGCATCTAGCGTAACAATCCAAGGTGAAATAGAAGAAGCAAAACTCTTTGCTAAAAACGGACCAAGAGGTACGTACTCCCATTTTTGTATATCGCGTGCAGACCAATCTAATACCAATCCGAAGATATATTCTTCGGCTTCATCAATAGGAATTGGTTCTCCTAAATCGTTGGCATCAGTAGTAATAAAAGCCATTTCCAATTCAAAATCAATCAATTTTGAAGGTCCAAAAACAGGCTCAGTAGCACCAGCAGGTAAGGTTTGCCCTTGTGGTCTATGCACAGGAATGCCGGAAGGTATTATAGAGCTACTGCGACCGTGATACCCAACAGGAATGTGCAACCAGTTTGGCAATAAAGCATTTTCTGGGTCTCTAAACATAGTGCCAACATTGGTAGCATGTTCTTTACTAGAATAAAAATCGGTATAATCTCCAATAAGAACAGGAAGTTGCATTTCAATTTCATCCAATCGAAAAAGTACGGTTTCCTTATTCTTTTTGTTATTCTTTAGTGTGTCATTATTACTGTCAAAAATTTCGGATATTCTATTGCGTACTAAACGCCAAGTTTTACGTCCGTCAGCAATAAAATCGTTAAGGGTATCTTGCAGAAAAATATCATCAGTTAACGGAATGTCATCAAAGTAACCCAATTGATGCAAGGCACCAAGGTCTATAGCAGTATCGCCAATTCTAGTACCAATGGTAATAATATCATCTCTTGTTAAAAATACACCGAAGGGAATATTTTGAATAGGGAAATCAGAATTTTTATCAACGTGAAGCCACGATGTTCTATCTGGATTGTTAGCTGCTAATGACATATATAAGATGTTATTTATTTTTATAAATTATATTTCAAACCTACATATTTTTTATTTAAAATAAGAAAAAAACGATTAAAAAGTAGATTCACTTTAACCGTTAATAAAACGGTTTAAAACTTAATAGTAAATATATGTTTTTTGAAGTTTTAAATTAATGGATTTACTATTTTTGCCATTAATTTAATGAAATAATAATTTATGCAACGCGACGAACAAATCTTTGAATTAATACAAGCTGAAAATAATCGCCAAAAACAGGGGCTAGAATTAATAGCTTCTGAGAATTTTGTAAGCGACCAAGTTATGGAAGCAGCAGGTTCTGTACTAACCAATAAATATGCCGAAGGTTATCCTGGTAAGCGTTATTATGGTGGTTGTGAAATCGTGGATGAAGTAGAGCAACTAGCCATTGATAGAGCTAAGGCTTTGTTTGGAGCAACTTGGGCTAATGTGCAGCCACATTCTGGAAGCCAAGCTAATACGGCAGTTTTGGCTGCATGTTTAAAACCTGGCGACACAATTTTAGGATTCGATTTGTCTCATGGTGGGCATTTAACTCATGGTTCTCCTGTAAATTTTTCTGGGAAGCTTTATAATCCTGTGTTTTATGGTGTAAAAAAAGAAACAGGAATTATTGATTATGATCATGTTGAAGAAGTTGCTAAACGCGAACAACCTAAGCTTATTATTGCAGGAGCTTCTGCGTATTCTCGTGATATGGATTTTAAACGTTTTCGTGAGATTGCAGATAGTGTAGGTGCTATATTATTTGCAGATATTTCACATCCAGCAGGATTAATAGCAAAAGGTATTTTGAACGATCCGTTACCGCATTGTCATATAGTAACCACGACAACGCATAAAACCTTGAGAGGTCCACGTGGAGGATTAATATTAATGGGCGAAGATTTTGAAAACCCATTTGGTATTACATTAAAATCTGGTAAATTACGAATGATGTCTTCTTTATTAGACTCCGCAGTATTCCCTGGAAATCAAGGGGGACCTTTAGAGCATATGATAGCAGCCAAGGCCATTGCTTTTGGTGAAGCACTTTCTGATGAGTTTTTACATTATATATTACAAGTAAAGAAAAATGCTGATGCCATGGCTCAAGCATTTGTAGCTAAAGGTTACGATATTATTTCTAAGGGGACAGATAATCATATGATGCTAATTGACCTAAGGAATAAAAGCATTACTGGTAAAGAAGCAGATCAAGCTTTAGGTAAAGCAGACATTACAGTTAATAAAAATATGGTACCTTTCGATGATAAATCACCATTTGTGACTTCTGGAATAAGAATAGGAGTAGCGGCTGTTTCAACACGAGGATTAAAAGAAAATGATATGGATGTTATTGTAGATTTGATTGATGAGGTTATTTCAAATTATGAAAATGAAGCAGTCTTAGAATCTGTTGCATCAAAAGTAAATGCGATGATGAAAAATAAACCCTTATTTATGTGAAATAATTATGAAAAAACTAATTGCTTTATTATTTTTAATTAGTTGTTATTCAAGCGTAACAGGGCAAATTGCATTTCAAGACGTTGCTACGTCTGTTGGTGTTGGTGTTACATATGGTACTGGTTATCTTGGTGGTGGTGTATCTTTCTGCGATTTTGATAATGATGGCTGGGATGATTTAACTATGGCTTCAGAATCTGGTAAAACAGTTAAAGTGTATAAAAACAATAATGGCTCTTTTGTATTGGTAAGCACATTGTTTCCAGAATTATATGAAACTAAGCAAGTGATTTGGGTTGATTATGATAATGATGGAGATAAAGATTTTTTTGCTGTTAGTAATACACAACAAAATGTACTATATAGAAATGATGGAAATAATGTTTTTGTAAATATAACAATGACAAGCGGATTATTTACATCAAATTTTTTGACTTTTGGAGCATCATGGGGAGATTTTGATAATGATGGTCTATTAGATATATTCATTTCTAATAGAGATGATATAAGCTTTAACCAGCGAAATTATCTATACAAGAATAATGGTGATGATACATTTACCGATGTTACATCTTCTTCAGGAATTGATTTAAACAATCATGTTACGTTTTGTTCAGCTTTTTTTGATTATGATAAT
>JAADHG010000200.1 GCA_013151975.1 Chlorobiota bacterium
GGAGCAAGTATTAATATTTTAACAGATGCTATTTCAGAAAAGGCAAGTGCTGAGATTTCCAACACTTTTGGAAGCTACAATACCAGAAAACATAATGTAAAATTTAGCACAGGAAAACTCAATAATCATTTTGAAATTGCTGGACGTTTGTCACAGATTAAGTCTGATGGTTATATAGATAGAGCAACTTCTAATTTAAAATCATACTTTCTTCAAGGGTCTTATGTTGATGAAAATACGTTAATCAAAGCTATCGTTTTTGGAGGTCAAGAAATCACATATCAAGCGTGGAACGGGATTGATGCAGAAACTTTAAAAAATGACAGAACCTTCAACCCTTCGGGACTTTATACCGATACTGATGGTAATGTAAGATTTTATGATAATGAGGTGGATAACTATAAGCAAGATCATTACCAATTGCATTGGAATGAGAGATTCAACAATAATTGGGCGATGAACTTAGGGCTTAATTATACTTATGGACGCGGCTTTTTTGAACAATATAAAGAAGATCAAAACTTCACGGATTATGGTCTGGATGAGATTACTATTGGTGGCGAAACCATTAACACCACAGACTTGATTAGACGGCGTTGGTTGGATAATGATTTTTATGTAATAGTGGCTAATGCAAACTACAATGACCATAATTTAGAAATGTCTTTTGGAGGCTCTTATAGCAGTTATGATGGCGATCATTTTGGTGAAATTATTTGGGCACAATATGCAAGTAATAGCCAAATTAGAGAACAATATTATAGTAGTAATGGTAAGAAGAATGATTTTAGTTTATTTTCAAAAGCAACGTATAAATTGAATAATAAAGTTAGTCTTTATGGTGATTTACAAATACGCTTTGTTGGTTATAAAACATCTGGATTAACATCAGATAGAGTAAATTTATTAATTGATGAAACCTATAGTTTTTTTAACCCCAAAGCAGGGATAACCTATACGTTGAATGATAAAAGTAACTTGTATTTTTCGTATGCGAGAGCAAATAGAGAACCTAGTAGAAGTGATTTTAAGAGCAACCCAAATATAAAACCAGAGCAGCTCAATGATTTTGAATTGGGTTGGAGGCATACAAAAGATAAATTTAGAATTAATGCTAATGCTTATTATATGTTATATAATGAACAGTTGGTTTTAACTGGAGCTATTGATGATGTTGGCACACCAATTAGAGTTAATAGTGGTGATAGTTACAGACTTGGATTAGAAATTGATGTTGCATTACAAATTTCAAGCAAGTTCGCCATACAACCTAATTTCACCATAAGTTCAAACAAGAACAAGAGTACCTATTCTCAAATTGATGGTGATTTAGTAAACCTTGGTAAAACTAACATTGCATTTTCGCCAGAGTTTATTGCAGCAAATACTTTGGTGTTTCAACCTAAAGAAAACTTACAAGTGTCATTATTAAGTAAATATGTTGGTGAGCAGTTTATGGGTAATACAGATTCTGGAGTTTCTAAATTAGACAGCTATTTTGTAAATGATTTAAATATTATTTATGAGATTACAACCAATTCAATATTTAAATCAATTGTATTTTCGGGTTTAATAAATAATATTTTCAATAAAAAATATGTATCAAACGGCTATTATTTTACGTACGATGATACGTGGTCTGTTCCAGAGCAAACGACAACTATTGAAGGTGCAGGATACTATCCGCAGGCGACAACCAATTTTTTACTTGGAGTAACATTGCAGTTTTAATTTGTAATTAAAAGATTGCTTCCATTAACCTCTACGCGATATGCTTTTAAACCACATCGTAAACTAGAATTGTTTAAAGGTTGTCCAGTAATTAAGCTGTAAATATTTGCATCCGTACAACCACAGTTACCTTCTAAACCGGTAATGGAAAGTACAGAGCAGGAACTAGGAGTATGGTTTGGGTCGCTTGCGTCCCATGCAAGAAATCCTGTTCCTGAGTTTGTTATAATGATTCCTCCATTTCCAGCGTTTGGGACGTATACAGAATTGCTTACAAACTGCAGTTGGCTAAATTGTGGTAAGTTCATATTAACACTCACGTTAACACCAATATTCAACAGAAAATTACAATTGCTATTATTGATACTATTTTTACTACAGGACATTAAAAGGACACTAAATAAGATGCTAAAAAAAAAGGACTTCATAAATTTAATTTTTTATTGGCAATTTACAACAAAAAGTGCTGTGAGTTAAATATTTTGTATATTTGCTATACATCTCGTGAACACGAGATTTTTTGCATTAACCCCAAATTTGTTTGGAAACATATAATAGTAAATGCAATATTAATTACAAACGTTGAAATTATGAGTAACGTATCTTATTATACTGAAGAAGGTCTTAAAAAACTGAGAAACGAGTTACGTCAATTAAAAGATATTGAACGACCAAAAGTGTCGCAAGCCATTGCAGATGCTAGAGATAAAGGCGATTTGAGCGAGAATGCTGAATATGATGCAGCAAAGGAAGCACAAGGTATGTTAGAGATGAAAATTGCGAAGCTAGAAGAAACACTAGCGGGAGCAAGATTAATTGACGAATCACAATTAGACGCTTCTAAAATTTTAGTATTATCTATAGTTAAAATTAAAAACCAAAACAATGGGATGGAAATGACCTATACTTTGGTTGCCGATGGAGAAGCTGATTTAGCTTCAGGGAAAATATCTGTAAATTCTCCAATTGGGAAAGGATTACTTGGTAAGTCTGTTGGTGATGTTGCCGAAATTCAAGTGCCAAATGGCGTTATGAAGTTTGATATTTTAGAAATTTCTAGATAGAAAATTGATTTTTTTTGTATTTCCGCAAAGGCGGAAATCTTTTAGTATCTATATAATTAAATTATGGCTTCAATTTTCACAAAAATAGTTAATGGCGAAATTCCGTGTTATAAAGTCGCAGAAACGGATGATTTTTTAGCGTTTTTAGATGTAAATCCTAACACTAAAGGCCATACGCTTTGTATTCCTAAAAAGGAAATTGATAAGATTTTCGATCTTGATGAAGCGACGTATAATGGATTGATGAGTTTCTCCAGAAAAGTAGCCATTGCCATTGAAAAAACCATAGAATGCAATCGTGTAGGTGTTTCGGTTATTGGTTTAGAAGTCCCTCATGTACATGTTCATTTAATTCCATTACATACTATGGAAGATATTAGATTTACTTCAAAAGTCTCTTTAACTCCTGAAGAATTTCAGGCTATTGCTGAGGCGATCCAATCTAATATTTAAAAAATGTCAGTTCGAGTGTTTCGATATAAATCGAAATGTATCGATAACTAATTAGGAAAAGCTTCTCGATACGATTTTCTATTGAAAATCACTCGAAGAGACATAAAGTTATAATTGTTTAAGCGAAATCTGTATCGTAGTACCTTTGTCAATTTCAGAAGATACTACTTTTATTCGCCCATTATGATAATCTTCAATAATGCGTTTAGCTAAAGACAACCCTAATCCCCAACCTCGTTTTTTACTGGTGTAACCTGGTTCAAATATTTTTTTAAACAAGTGTTTTGGAATGCCTTTTCCAGAATCACTAACTCTAATATGTACAAACTTGTCGTTAGCTAAAACCTCAATTTTTAGTTGCCCTTTACCTTTCATGGCATCAATAGCATTTTTAACTAGGTTTTCTATAGTCCAACTATATAATTGCGCATTAAGATTTACGTGTATGGTCTCATTAGGAGACACAAATTCAAAGTCTATAAGTTTGGAAGAACGCGCTTTTAAGTAATTATAGGATTCTTGAGTTTCAGTAACGATGTCAGTATTTTTAAGAGTTGGAATGGATCCAATTTTACTAAACCTATCGGTAATGGTTTGAAGGCGGTCTATATCTTTTTCAATTTCAATAATGTGGTCTGGATTTACGTTTTCCATTTTTAGAATTTCAGTCCATCCAATAAGAGAAGATAAAGGCGTTCCTATTTGATGCGCTTTCCAGACCATAATTTATTTTGTGTGGCAACTCTTGAACTTCGGTAGAAAAAGAAAACTACAGCAGCAAACAAAACAATGATTAGCACTAAAGCTAAAGGATAGTATTTTAGTTTATTAATTAAGGGGGAATTGCCATAATAGACGGAGCCAAATTGAGCATCCTTATTTCCAAGAGGTATTGGAGTGTTTTCTTTTTCAAATCTTAATTTGAGTTTATTCAAGTACTCTTTAGGATTGTTTATTTTCAGGGTATCTATGTTCCTTATGCTAGTTATTTCATTATTTGGGTCAACAATCATCATTGGTGTAGAAGTGTTACTTTCAATAATTCTTGATGTAACCTCTATTTCAGAACCGTCAGAAAGAGGATTTTGTAGACTGGATAATGCATAAGACCAATTCTGCATTTTTGTACGTTCTTCAGCTTTAAAGTGTTGAAAAAAAGTATAAGTATTCCAAAGGATAAGAGAAATTATAGCAAAAGATGCTGCTATAATTATCCAACGTAAAAAATTTCTATTATTCAAAAAAACAAGTTTTAGTTTTCAATTCTAAATATAATGCAATTATGTTAATATTATTGTTTGAGTTGTTAGTAAATTGGTTTTTTGTTAATACATAGATTGTTAACTTTGTTCAAAATTTGTAGATAATGATTTCTTTTGATCCAAAAGAGCTTTCAGTTGCGAAATTACATGGCTATTTGCTTAGTGCTGTAGCGCCAAGACCCATTGCGTTTGCAAGTACCATTGATGCTTATGGGAATCCTAATTTATCGCCCTTTAGTTTTTTTAATGTATTTAGTGCCAATCCACCAATACTCATTTTTTCACCTGCAAGACGTGTAAAAAATAATACCACGAAACATACGTTAGAAAATGTAAAGCAAGTTAAAGAGGTAGTGATTAACGTAGTGAATTTTGATATTGTTCAGCAAGCATCATTAAGTAGTACAGAGTATCCAGAAGGTATTAACGAATTTGACAAAGCAGGATTAACAATGTTAAAATCAGATATTGTAAAACCGTTTAGAGTTGCAGAATCTCCTGTACAGTTTGAATGCAAGGTTAATGATATTATTACATTAGGCACTGAGGGAGGAGCGGGTAATCTAGTTCTTTGCGAAGTTGTGAAACTGCACATTTCTAGTGATGTTTTAAATGACGATAATAGTATAAATCAAGAACAATTAGATTTAGTTGCCAGAGCTGGAGGTAGTTATTACAGTAGAGTCAATAAAGGATTTTTTGAAATTCCAAAACCTATTTCAACCTTAGGTATTGGAGTTGATGCCATGCCTGAGCATGTAAAAAATAGTATGATATTAACAGGAAATGACCTTGGGGTATTAGGAAATGTAGATGCTTTACCAACCAAGGAAGCCATTGATGCATTTGTAAATGATATAAGTGAAAGATATCCTAATATTAAAGCAGCAACACATAGAGAAAAACATAAGATAGCACAAAATTATTTGAGCTATGGAGACGTAGAAAGTGCGTGGAAGCTATTATTAAGCTAAGATTAAAAAATATAAAAATTAAAAACACAGAACATAAAACAATAATTTGATGGAAGTACAAGGAAGAATAAAAGTAATTGGAGAAACTCAAACATTTGGAACTAATGGGTTTAGAAAAAGAGAGGTGGTAATTACTACAGAGGAACAATATCCGCAACATATAATGATAGAATTTGTTCAAGACAAGACAGATTTGTTGAATAACTATCAAGTAGGGCAACAAGTAAAAATAAACATCAATCTTAGAGGAAGAGAATGGGTAAATCCACAAGGAGAAACTAAGTATTTTAATTCTATTCAAGGATGGCGTATTGAGAATGTACAGCAAGAAGCCACAAATGGGAATGTACCTCCAGTGCCACCTGCCGAAGCTTTTGAGCCTGTAGATAAGTTAAACGAAAACGATCACGACGATTTACCGTTTTAAACATAATTGTCTTTCTCGCGAAAGCGGGAATCCATTTTTAATGGGTTCGAAATATTAAAAGTTTAACGGAGCAACAATGTTCTATGTCATACTGAGCCTGTCGAAGTGTAGATATGAATCTTAATAACCAAACCTCAATGTTAATTCAATGAGGTTTTCTTCTTTAAAATGAATTATTTAACTGAAAAAATTGAATTTCCAGATGTTTCTCAAGCAAACAGTGATGGTCTATTAGCTGTTGGAGGCGACTTATCAGTTAAGCGTTTAATACTCGCGTATAAACATGGTATTTTTCCTTGGTATGAAACTGGAGAACCCATTTTATGGTGGTCGCCTAATCCACGATTTGTACTGTTTCCAGAGAGATTAAAGATTTCCAAAAGCATGAAACAAGTACTTAGAAATTGTGACTATACTGTGACAGTAAATACAGACTTTGCTCAAGTTATTAAACAATGTGCTTTAATAAAACGCAGCGGGCAGTCTAGTACTTGGATTACTAACGATATGATTGAAGCATACATAGAGTTACATAATTTAGGGTATGCAACATCGGTTGAGGTTTGGAAGGATGAAGTTTTAGTGGCAGGATTTTATGGTGTAGATTTAGGGAATAAGGTGTTTTGTGGTGAAAGTATGTTTACCAAGGAAAGTAATGCCAGTAAAGTAGGATTCATAACTTTTGTGCAAAACAGTGATTATAAGCTTATAGATTGCCAAGTATATACACAACATTTGGAAAGTCTAGGTGCCGAAGAGATTTCTAGAAAAGTGTTTTTGGAATACTTGAAATAAAGAATGTTACCTTTTTAAACCTCATTATATCTAAAACAAGCCACTTCATGGTCGTTCACCATACCTGTAGCTTGCATATGTGCATAGACAACCGTAGAGCCGACAAATTTAAATCCTCGTTTTTTTAAATCCTTGCTAAGGGCATCACTTAGTGAAGTATTCGCAGGACCTTCTCGGTAATCTTTAAGTGCGTTTTTAATGGGTTTGCCATCAACAAATCCCCAAATGTATTTACTAAAACTCCCAAATTCGTCTTGAATTTTCATGAAGGCTTGAGCATTTGTAATCGTAGCATTTATTTTAAGTTTGTTTCTAATAATGCTAGCGTTTTGCAACAAAGTATCAATTTTTGCTTGCTCGTAGGTGGCTATCTTTTTATAGTCGAAATTATCAAAAGCAGTTCTAAAATTTTCGCGTTTGCGCAACACAGTTATCCAACTTAAGCCAGCTTGAAAGGTTTCTAATATTAGAAATTCAAATAATGTGTCGTCATCATAAACAGGCACACCCCATTCTTTATCATGGTAAGCTTCGTATAAAGAATCTCCAATACACCAGCCACATTTATGTTTAGTACTCATAATATACTTTTTGCTTAAAGATAAAAAAAGCATATTAATGGCAAATATTATGTAATTTGAAATCTACTGCTTGCCTTTAAAATAAAATGTAATAGATCCTATTTGGGATGCTTTGGTGGCATCTCTATTAAATTTGGCGGCTTTTGCGTATTCTAAAGCACTATCAATTAAACAACCATTTGTTGATGCGGATGAGTCATTTACATAAGCATCGGTAACATTGCCTTCATAATTTACGGTAATATTAATTACAACTTTCCCACCATATTCACACAAATACACTGGTGTTGGCAAAAAGGTATGTGTTCTGTCTACTAAAGAATAGCTTATAGAACTATTTTTATTTACAATTGAAGGTATTTCTTTTTGATTTTCAGAACGCTTATTTACGATATCATTGATAGTACTAAATGCTGAAGAATTATCATCATCTGATTTATTTCTAGAAGCCGTTAAAGCGTTATTCTCTTGTATTGCAGCTTTAATATCTTCAATGGTAGTTCTATTTTTTATAGCATCCATTTGTTCTTCAAATGCTTTATCATCCAGTTCTTGATTTTCGTAATCTCGGGTTTCGTTATAGGCCTGATTTGTTGCAGGTGTTGATAACAAATTATCAAGACTTTTAAGAATGTCTTCTAATTCTTCTTGCTCAACGTCTTCAATATTTTCAGCTTCTAATTCATAAAAGGTTTCGGCTACTAATTCCGATTTTTTCTTAATATGAATGGTAAATCCTAAAAACACCACTGCTGTAGATAGCAATGTTGTAAAAATCAAGGCTTTATATGTGTTCGGGTTAGACATATATTAAAAATAAAGGTATGTTATATACGTTTATTTTTGAAAAATAGATTAAAACTCAAGAAACTCCAAATTCTTGTTTACTATTTTAAAGGTAGCCCTTCTATAAAATGTTCAATAGAAACTGCGTTTTCTACATCAAAATCACCAATTTTTGTACGTCTTAAAACCGATAAATGCCCTCCAGATTGTAGTGCTTTTCCAAAATCGTATGCTAAGGAGCGAATATAAGTTCCTTTACTACATACCACCTTAAAATTAATATTAAGACCATCAATTTCTATGATTTCAAATTCAGAAACATGAATAGTTCTAGGTTTAATTTCAACCGTTTCTCCAGCTCTGGCAAACTCGTATAGGCGTTTACCTTCTTTCTTTATAGCCGAAAAAATAGGTGGATATTGCTCAATATCTCCAATAAATTGTTTGGTAGTTTGTTGTATTAAATCCTCGGTAATATGTTCAGTCGGAAAGGTTTTGTCTATTTCGGTTTCCAAATCGTAAGAAGGTGTTGTACTTCCTAAAACAATAGTACCTGTATATGTTTTTATTTGTGCTTGAAATGTATTGATTTGTTTGGTCATTTTCCCAGTACAAATTATTAATAAACCTGTAGCCAAAGGATCTAAAGTACCAGCATGTCCTACTTTTATTTTTTTAATATCGAATGCTTTCCGAATTGCCCAACGCAGTTTATTTACCACTTGGAAAGAGGTCCAGTGAAGCGGCTTATCAATAAGTAACACTTGTCCGGAAAGAAAATCGTCTTTAGTTTTCATATTTATTTCCTGTGAAAACAGAAATCGTATTTTAATTATACACTTAATTTATAAATAGTAAAATGAATGATAAGCAAAGCGATTCCGAAGACAATACGGTAATAGCCAAAAATTTTAAATCCTTTTTTACTTAAATAATTTATAAATGATCTAATGGCAATTAAGGCGACAATAAAAGCAATGATGTTTCCAATAATTAGATAGTTAATCTGGTCACTGCTTAGCTCAAATCCTGCTTGGTAATAATCGTACAACTTTTTTGCTGTAGCCCCAAACATGGTTGGTACGGCAAGAAAAAATGAAAATTCGGCAGCTGTTTTTCGGTTCAGTTTTTGAGTCATCCCTCCAACAATAGTTGCGCCACTTCTAGAAGTTCCAGGTATCATAGCCAGAGTTTGAAAAAAGCCAATTTTTAAAGCGGTTGCATAACTAATTTCTGTATGCGCTGTTGGATTTTCGTTATCAAATATTTCATTAGCCTTAAACCAATCATCTACTTTTAATAAAATAACCCCTCCAATTATTAATGAAATGGCTACTATAACAGGGCTTTCCAACAATTCGTCAATTACATCATTTAAAAGCAATCCTAAAATTACGGCTGGAATAAAAGCGACCAATAATTTGAAATAGAAGTCTAAGCTCTGAAAAAAACGCTTCCAATACAGTACTACAACAGCTAAAATGGCTCCTAACTGAATGACAATAGTAAACAGTTTTGTAAAATCGTCGGCGGCAATTTTCATGAAAGAAGATGCAATAATCATGTGTCCTGTGGACGAAACGGGTAAGTACTCCGTAATACCTTCAATTATTGCTAAAATAATAGCGTCTATAAAATCCATGAAGCAAAAATATTAAAATAGAATTAGCAGGAGCATAATATATGTAAAAGAACAAAGTATATTATAAAAATATCCATCCAATAATCATAACTATAAGAATTCCTGTTAATCCTTGAATTAAAGTAGAAACGGTTTGACTCTTTAATGCGGTTGTAGTGTCCATTTCAGTAAATTGAGCGACCACCCAAAAGAAACTATCATTAAGATGAGAAACAGTCATAGCTCCTGCACCAATAGATAATACTGTTAAAGCTCTACCAATTGACGAATCAAGTCCAAATGATTCTAAAATGGGAGCCATTATTGCGGCTGTTGTGATAATTGAAACCGTTGAAGACCCTTGTGCAGACTTTAAAATAGCAGCAATAATAAATGGTAAAAACAACCCAAGACGCATGTTAGAAAAGTTCTCTCCAATAACATCACCTATTCCCGTGGCTTGAAGAATAGCTCCAAACGCACCTCCAGCACCTGTTATTAAAATAATAATTCCAGCCTCTTTTAAACCACTTGTAACCCAGTTAAAATGAGTTTCTTCCTTGTATTTAGGTTTTAGGTTAAAAGCAAAAAAGACACCAATTAAAAGTGCGATTATAGGATTACCTATAAAATTGAAAATGTTTGAAACAACACCTTCACCAAAAGGATGGGTTGGATAAATAGTTATAGATTTTAATGCTATCAATATTATTGGGATAAGTATTGGAATAAAAGAAGAGCTGGTTTTTGGTAATTTTTCAGTAGCATTATCAATAGTGGATTGTTCCAAATGTATAGGCTCAATTCTTTTTTCTAAATATTTAGCCCAAAAGTAACCAGATAAGGCAACAGGAATGGCAACTACTAATCCGAGCAAAATAACTAACCCTAAATCTGCATCTAATGCTGCGGTGGCTGCTAATGGTCCTGGAGTAGGAGGCACAAATACATGAGTTGCATATAATCCAGCAGCAAGTGATACGCCTAAAACAGTCAAAGGAATTTTCGAACTTTTACTTATGGCTTTATTTAATGAAGAAAGAATAATAAACCCAGAATCGCAATACACAGGTATAGAAACAATAAATCCAGTAATGTTCATTGCTAAAACAGATCTTTTTTTACCAATCGTTTTCAAAGCCCAACTAGCGAGTGTTTTGGCGCCTCCACTTTTTTCTAAATAAGAACCGATGATGGTTCCAAAAGCAATAATAATTCCTATACTGCCAAGTGTTTTTCCAAAACCAGTCATTAGTGTAGATGTAACTTCAGTTTCATTTAAACCACCGACAAAACCCATAACAATTGCAGCAAGTAATAAAGACAAAAAAGGATGAAATTGGTATTTAGAAGCAGCAATTACCATTAAAATTACTACAACTACTAATGCGATTAATATTACCATTAAGCTATATTTGTTAATGACTAAAAATACTAATTTTAAATTTGAAATATGAAATTCGTTCTTGCACCAGATAAATTTAAAAATTCATTAACTGGTTTGGAATTTTGTAATGCAGTAGCCGAAGGTATTCTAAAAGTAATTCCTGAAGCGGAGATTATAAAATTGCCTTTAGCCGATGGTGGGGATGGGACTTTAGAGGTTGCAAATTTTTACCTTAAAGGAGATGTTATTAATGTTAGAGTAAACAATCCCATATTTCAACTTGTTTCAGCTACATATTTATATGCAGGAGACTCTCAAACAGCATATATTGAAATGGCTGAAGCTTCAGGATTAAAATTATTAGGTATTAAGGAACGTGATTGTAAAAGCACAACGACTTTAGGGACAGGAGAGCTTATTCTAAATGCTATAAATAAAGGTGCTAAACATATTATTTTGGGAATAGGAGGAAGTGCTACAAACGATTGTGGTATAGGTATGGCAAAAGCATTAGAATATCGTTTTTATGATAAAAATAATAATGAAATTAGTCCCATTGGAAAAAATTTATCTCTCATAAACTATATAGATAATACTCAAGTTAATACAACTTTAAATCATGTAACTTTTAAAATTGCCTGTGATGTAATTAATCCATTATATGGAAAAAACGGAGCCGCTCATGTCTATGCTAAACAGAAAGGAGCGTCACAAAAAGATATAGAAATGTTAGATAAAGGGCTTCAAGATTTTTCAAAAATTATAGATTCTCATTTTAAAATAGAAGCCCAAAATATAATAGGAGCAGGTGCGGCAGGTGGAATGGGACTTGGAACAAAGGTGTTTTTGAAAGGTGAGCTAATTTCTGGAATTGCATTAATTAAAGAACTCTCTCAATTTGATTTAAAGATAAAAGAAGCAGATTGGATTATTACTGGTGAAGGCAAATTAGATATGCAAACTTTATCAGGTAAGACCATACAAGGGGTTATTGAATCAGCAAAACAGCAAAATATAAAAGTAGCCGCATTTTGTGGTAAGGTAGAATTAAATAGTATAGCATTAGAGCAGTTTGGAATTTCTTATGCTGATGAGGTTTTAAGTAAAGCCAAAAACTTTGAAGATGCTATGGATAATAGTTACAATTACATTACAAAAATGGCTATGGTTTTTGCCGAAAAAATTAAAAGTTAGCTAAATAAATTATTTTGATTTGTTTTTCTCAGGATTCAACAAAATGGCATAAATCTGTATACCAAAACCAATAAGCACTAAAGTTGGTGCTAAGCGAATGCGTCTAAAATTGAAGATCTCGGGGTTAAAAACATTGGGATCGTCACTACCACCACCAGACATTAAAATAAAGCCTAAAGCAATACAGCCCAG
>JAADHG010000116.1 GCA_013151975.1 Chlorobiota bacterium
ATTTTGCCATTGTAGCACCTTCCATAAATAGGTTAAGTGATTGTGATTGATCAATAAAATAGCCTCTTTGACGAGACATATCTATAATATCCTTCATACTCAATTCCCAAACGGTTTTATACAGTTCTTTGATATCTTGAGGGATTATATCAATATCTTGTATAGAACCATTTGCTCTCATGATGTCTTGCTTAAGGGCATCATTCCAAAGGCCAAGTTCAACTAAATCTTCTAATAGGTGTTTATTTACTACAATAAATTCTCCAGATAATACACGGCGTGTATAGATATTGGACGTATACGGTTCAAAACATTCGTTGTTTCCTAAAATTTGAGACGTACTTGCTGTTGGCATTGGTGCCACTAACAACGAATTACGTACTCCATTTTTAAGTATTTGTTTGCGTAATTTTTCCCAATCCCAATTACCACTTAATTCGTCATCCTTAATTCCCCAAAGATTGTATTGAAATTCTCCTTTGCTTATTGGAGACCCTTCATAGGTTTGATAAGAACCATCTATTTTGGCTTCTTCCATAGACGTTGTGAGTGCTGCAAAATAAAGCGTTTCAAAAATATCTTTATTTAATTGTTTGGCTTCATCACTTGTAAACGGCATGCGCAGTTTAATAAATGGTCGGCTAATCCTTGCACTCCAAGCCCTATTGGACGATGACGAAAATTAGAGTTTTTGGCTTCTTCTACCGGATAGTAATTTCTGTCTATTACTTTATTTAAATTTTTTGTTACACGCTTGGTAATACGGAACAGTTCTTTATGATCAAATTCGTTGTTTTTAATAAACATTGGCAACGCAATAGAAGCTAAATTACAAACCGCTATCTCATCTGGAGAAGTGTACTCCATAATTTCGGTACATAAATTTGAAGAACGAATCGTTCCTAAATTCTTCTGATTGGATTTGCGGTTTGCTGCATCTTTATACAGCATATATGGTGTTCCTGTTTCAATTTGAGATTCTGTAATTTTCTCCCAAAGCTCACGAGCTTTGATTGATTTTCGCCCTTTACCTTCAGTTTCATATTTTGTGTACAGTGCATCAAACTCTTCGCCATAAACATCACATAATCCTGGGCATTCATTAGGACACATTAATGTCCATAAGCCATCTTCTTGCACCCGTTTCATAAAAAGATCTGAAATCCACATGGCATAAAATAAATCACGAGCACGCATTTCTTCTTTTCCATGATTTTTCTTCAACTCCAAGAAATCAAAAATATCAGCATGCCAAGGTTCCATGTAAATGGCAAAACTTCCTTTGCGTTTCCCACCACCTTGATCTACATAACGCGCTGTGTCATTAAACACTTGTAGCATTGGCACAATACCATTACTCGTACCATTAGTGCCTGCAATATAGCTGCCTGTAGCACGAATATTATGAATAGAAAGCCCTATACCACCTGCTGATTGTGAAATTTTAGCAGTTTGTTTTAACGTATCGTAAATCCCTTCAATACTATCATCCTTCATGGTTAATAGAAAACATGAAGACATTTGTGGCTTAGGAGTTCCAGAATTAAATAATGTAGGTGTTGCATGCGTAAAATATTTTTTAGACATGAGTTCATATGTCTCAATGGCAGACTCTAAATCGTCTAAATGAATACCTATTGAAACTCTCATGAGCATGTGTTGCGGGCGTTCTGCAATCTTTCCGTTTAGTTTTAAAAGATAAGAGCGCTCAAGGGTTTTGAAACCAAAAAAATCATATCCAAAATCACGATTATAGATAATGGTAGAATCCAATTTATCCTTATTTTCCATGATAACATTATACACTTCATCAGATAAAAGTGGTGCATTCTTTCCGGTTCTTGGATTTACATAGGTATAGAGGTCTTCCATAACCTCACTAAAGGTTTTTTTAGTATTTTTATGTAAGTTGGATACCGATATTCTTGCAGCTAAACGCGCATAATCAGGATGTGCAGTAGTTAAAGTTGCGGCAACTTCAGCGGCTAAGTTATCTAATTCGCTTGTTGTTACACCATCGTACAAGCCTTCAATAACACGCATCGAAATTTTTACAGGATCCACAAGTTCGTTTAAACCATAGCATAATTTACGCACTCTTGCCGTAATTTTATCGAACATCATTGGTTCTTTTCTGCCGTCTCTTTTTACTACATACATATTTTTAGTTCTTTTCTTTATTTTCTGAAATATTTTCAGAAAAATGGTTAGTTAGTTAGTCTAAATTGATACACTGAATGGAATCAGGTGAAAATTTAGGTTTTTAGTTAGTTTGTAATTAATTAAAGCTTGTTTCTTAGTTACTGAAACATTTAATTAATTATAAAAAAGTTGTTCATTGGTTCTCATTTTCATGAGAGTGACAGTCAATTCAAAAAAAATGAATTAAAAATCGGCATCAAAACTGAATTTGTCTTTGTCCTCTTCCTTATTAAGAACACCTGCCTTTTGGTATTCTGAAACACGTTTTTCAAAGAAGTTGGTTTTTCCTTGTAATGAAATCATGTCCATAAAATCGAAAGGGTTGGTCGCTTTATACACTTTTTCGCAACCAAATTCTACCAACAGTCTGTCGGTTACAAATTCAAGATATTGAGTCATTAATTTTGAATTCATCCCAATTAAACTTACTGGTAATGACTCTGTAATAAATGAACGCTCAATATCTAAAGCATTAGTTAATATTTTGGTTATTTTTTCTTTAGGAACTTTATTTATCATGTGATTGTTATGCAAATGCACAGCAAAATCGCAATGTAAACCTTCGTCTCTAGAAATAAGTTCATTTGAAAACGTTAACCCTGGCATTAAACCTCGTTTTTTAAGCCAAAAAATTGAGCAAAAACTGCCAGAGAAAAAGATGCCTTCAACAGCTGCAAAAGCAATTAATCGCTCTGCAAAACTTGGCGAATCTATCCATTTTAAAGCCCAATCGGCTTTTTCTTTAATTGCAGGAAAATGGTCTATAGCTGTAAATAGCTTGTCCTTTTCTGCATCGTCTTTTACATAGGTGTCAATTAACAATGAATATACTTCAGAATGTATGTTTTCCATCATTATTTGAAACCCATAAAAGAATTTTGCTTCGGTGTATTGTACTTCAGACACAAAGTTTTCAGCCAAATTTTCATTTACTATACCATCACTAGCAGCAAAAAATGCTAATATGTGCTTAATAAAATAACGTTCGTCGTCATTTAACTTTTTTTCCCAATCTATTACGTCTTGATGTAGGTCTATTTCTTCGGCAGTCCAAATACTCGCTTCTTGTTTTTTATACCATTCCCAAATATCATGATGTTGGATAGGAAAGAGTACAAAGCGATTTTTGTTTTCCTGTAAAATGGGTTCAATTTGTTGCGACATATTGGCTTTTGTTATATGAAATTTGACTGAAAATTTTGCTTCAACTCGGGAGTAACAAATATTTAAAAATGAAGTCGAATATGAAAGCCTATTTTATAAACATTGTTAACAAGTTTTTAACAACGAGTATCTTTTTTCTTACAATTATATGTATTTGAAAAATAAATTAACTAATTGATTTTTAATGCTTTAACTGTTTGTTGAAATTGAGAACCCTAGTAAAACTAGGGGGTGTTGAAAATAATTTTCATAAAAACAGCGGCGGCAGTTTTTGAATAAAATTTTAAAATTGTTTTGTAAAAAATATTTTTTAATACTCTTTTTTAAATTCTAATTATTAGCAAAAAAAATAAAGTCTCTTAAATTTATTTTTAATAACCCAAAAAGCCAGAATTTCTTCCAGCTTTTTTTTGTTGATTAATAGCATTTAATCAAAAAGTGAATCTCCACAATCACTTTTACTTTAGTATTATATTGTCTCTACAAAGATAAAATAACACAGCATTGTACAGACAGTATTAATGCTTATAAAGGTAGGAAAAAAAACACTTGTTTTCCAAATGTTTTATTACATAGGTAATTTATCTTTAAAAAAAAGTCGAAAAAAGCTTTACTTTTTCTAGAGCTAAGTCATCTTTTCTGCTACTTTTTCAAGTTCTAAGTACCAGTCTTCGCCAAATTTTCTAATTAAGGCTTCTTTCACAAATTTATATACTGGCACTTGTAATTCTTTTCCAAGTTCGCAAGCATCATCACATATATGCCAATGATTGTAGTTTACTGCCGAAAACTCACTATAATCCTTAACTCTAATTGGATATAAATGACACGACACAGGCTTCTTCCATGTAATCACTCCTTGGTTGTAAGCTTCTTCTATGGCGCAAAGCGCTATATTGTGCTCATCAAAAATTACATAAGCGCAATCTGCTCCATTAATTAATGGAGTTTCTATTTCACCTTCGGATGTGGTAATAAACAAGCCCTGTTTTTCAATAGCAGCAATACCTTCTTGTCTTAAAAAAGACTTTACCTTAGGGTAAATCTTTTCTAGAATTTTTGTTTCTTCTTTATCAAGAGGTGCTCCTGCATCTCCATCAACGCAACAAGCACCTTTACATGCGCTTAGATTGCACACAAAATCCTTTTCGATAATATCTTCTGAAACTATAGTTTTTCCTAATTGAAACATTTTGCAAATATACGCCTATTTATCACTTATAAAACAGATAAAACACATTCAAATTATACTGTTCTTATTGCTATAATTCAAGATTTAATACCGAGATTTGCAGCATATTTTAATTTTAAATCATGCATTTAAGTTTTAAAGAAATATTTACCGCTTTTATGGTCTTATTTGCTGTAATTGATATTATAGGAAACATTCCTATAATTATTGATTTGCGCAAAAAAGTTGGGCATATTCAGAGTGAGAAAGCTTCTATAATTGCAGGCGTAATTATGATCTTATTTTTATTTTTAGGACAAAGTATTTTAAGCTTAATAGGTATTGATGTACATTCATTTGCAGTAGCAGGTGCGTTTATTTTGTTTTTTATTGCTTTAGAAATGATTCTTGGAATTACCTTGTATAAAGAAGAAGAAAATGCAATGACCGCTTCTGTTTTCCCTCTTGCATTCCCTTTAATTGCTGGCCCTGGAAGTTTAACTACCTTACTCTCGATAAGAGCAGAATTTAGGATAGAAAATATTATTATTGCTGTAATGTTAAATGTTTTAGTAATTTATGTGGTACTTAAAACCTCTGCTAGAATTGAGCGATTTATAGGTAAAAACGGAATAAATATAATTCGTAAAATTTTTGGAGTTATTTTACTGGCTATTGCTGTTAAACTATTTACATCTAACATTAAAGCCCTTTTATAATGAATGCTACATATAACAAATAAAAACCATACATTTTAAACAGATGAAAGCATTAACATACATACTTAGCATCATAGCTGCTGGTCTAGTTGTTTTTAATTTAACCCAAATAAATTACAGCAATCCGTTGCACGACGATAGTATTGTTGCCCTAATTACTGTTGTTACAGGATTATGCGCCATATTATTGCTGACTATTTTGAGGGTTTCAAAAAAGATCGAGAAGCTTCAAAAAACAAAGGCTTAGAATTTCCTTTTAAATGCCTTCTTTGATTAATTCTTTGACTTTGTCAATCATGGCATCATTACTATTAACCACTTGAGTATAAGCTTCACTGCCATATAATTGTTCTGCAAGAATAGCTTTTATATAAAGTTTTATCTCTTTATTGTAAGCAACAAAGGTTATGTTATAACGTGATCTTTTATTTAAATACTCCGTAAAGCGTTTTAATGTCTCATCACTTACTTGGTATGTTTTAATAAACTCTTCTTGTGTAATGTTTTCAAAAGGTGTTCTGTCCTTATCCAAATCTTCAAAAACAAAATAACTCATAATCCCATTTCCCACAATTCGATTTACTGTAGGGTTCTCCATTTTCTTATCGATAGGTACAAATACATCTGGAATAATTCCGCCGCCGCCATAAACTACTTTTCCTTTTGGTGTGGTATATTTTAAAGAATCGGCTATTTGAATATTACTAGCACTTGAAAGTTCTCCGTTATCGATTCTCTTATAATACTCATGGTAATACTCTTTATTCCCATTTTCATAAGAGCGCTGTATGGAACGCCCTGTTGGTGTATAGTACCTCGAGACTGTTAAGCGTATTGCGCTACCATCTCCAAGAGGCATTTCGCGCTGTACCAACCCTTTCCCATAAGAACGTCTTCCTACTATGGTTCCTATATCGTTATCTTGTAGTGCTCCTGCTATTATCTCGCTTGCTGATGCTGAATTTTCATTAATAAGCACATACACATCACCCGTTTCAAAACTTCCTTTACTCGTAGCAATGCTTTTTTCTATTTTTCCTTTTTTGTTTTTTGTGAATAGAATGAGTTTTCCTTTTTCTAAAAATTCATCTGCAATTTGCTCTGCAATACTTAAAAAACCTCCAGGATTATCACGTAAATCTAAAATCAATTTTGTAGCACCATATGCTTGTAACCTATTAAGACTTTTTTTGAATTCTTTATATGTAGATTCTGCGAAACGATTAATTTTAATATATCCAAGATTTTCTGATAGCATATATGATGCATCAACACTTACTATTGGCACTTCACTGCGTTTTACTTTAAATTCTAAAAGTTCTGGTTCTCCTGGTCTGTAAATTTTTAAATTTACTTTGGTGTTTTTTTCGCCTTTTAACCTATTCACAACAGCGTCATTACTCCAATTTGGACCATAAATAGATTCTCCGTTAGCGACAATAATTCTATCTCCTCCTCTAATTCCTGCCTTTTTACTTGGCCCTCCTTCCAGTGCTCTAATTACTGTAACTGTATCTCTATATGTATAAAAGCTAACACCAATCCCAACAAAATCGCCTTTCATATTATCAGTAATTTTTTGAAGGTCTTTTTTAGGAATATAAGTAGAATGCGGATCCAGATTATCTAAAATGCTATTTACTGTAACATCAACTATACTATCTGTATTCACATCGTCAACATATTCATAATCTATATAATCTATAAGTCTATTTAGCTTGTCTTTTTTAGAATTTGAAGAAAAAAGGCGATCTGATGTATCTGTAAAACTTAGCTTTCCACCAATAAAAATGCCTATTGCTATGGCAACACCTATTATAATCGGCAAATATTTCTTTGAAATCTGCATTAATTTAATTCGTTAACATATTTTACATCAATTCCAGCTTTTTTTAAAAACTGTAAGCCAGAATCGTCTCTATAAGCTTTACTAAATACTACTCTAACGATACCTGCCTGATGGATTAACTTGCTACATTCCTGACAAGGAGATAAAGTAATATAAAGCGTTGCTCCCATACAAGATTGTGTTGACGCTGCTACTTTTAATATGGCATTGGCTTCAGCATGGAGCACATACCATTTGGTGTAACCTTCTTCATCTTCACAAATATTTTCAAATCCTGTTGGTGTGCCATTATAACCGTCAGAAATAATCATTCGGTCTTTTACTATTATAGCCCCAACTTGCTTTCTATTGCAATACGATAGTTTCCCCCATTCTTCAGCCATTCTTAAATAGGCCTTATCATATTTAAGCTGTTTTTCTTCTGGCATTTATACCTAAGATTATAATTAATAAAGTACATTCTATTACCCATATAAAGTAAATAAATTTATGAGTAATAATACTAACGAATATACTTGGTTCGTATTTTAATTACAAGGTAGTTGTCGTTAAAGTTTTACCAAACTTTTATAAGAAAAACAAAAACTACAAGAATAAATCCGTTTTAATAAGCATTGGTAATAGTAAACCAATAACTATTGCAGATAAAATCATAACCCAGTCACGCTTTGAAAATCTAAAAATTACTTGCCCAAAAAAGCCGAAAAACAATACAACAAATACAATAATAATTTGTGCCAACTCTATACCTAAAGCAAATTCTAGAAGAGTAGCTAATTTATGTTCTCCTCTTCCAATAAACATTTTAAATTCTCTTGCAAAACCTAAGCCATGTATAAGCCCGAAAAATAAAGCTGAAAAAAATAAAACTCCTGCTTTTTGTTCTTTCGCTTTCTTTCCTGTTGTAAACACATTATAAAGTGCTACAATTAAAATAGTAAGAAGGATTAAAAACTCCACTAACTTTCCATTAACACTAACAATATCGTAGGTTGCCAAAACTAAAGATAGTGTGTGTCCAGCTGTAAACATTGATACTAATATCAATACACGTTTCCAGTCTTTAAATACATATGGAACGGTAAGAACTATTAAAAAAAGGATGTGATCATAACCGTTAAAATCTAATACGTGGTTAAGTCCGTATTCTACATTAAACCAAAAATTTTCTAACATAATAAAGTGATTTGAGTATATCAAAGCTACACAATTTTTATCTTTTGCCTACATTTTAAAGAATTGCCCTGTTTTAATCGTCTTTTACTATAGTTTTATCTCTAATAAAGTTTTAATATCGTTATATTTGGTAAAATATAACGCATGTAAATGATTTCAGTTAAACAAGCCTTAGAAATAGTTCAAAATAATATTGAATTAAAATGCTACTCTGAACTTAAAAAAGTTTCAGAATCCCTAAACTATGTGCTTTATGAAGATATAACATCTCCAATCAATATGCCTCCTTTCAGGCAATCTGCCATGGATGGTTATGCAGTTAATTTACATAATGAATTAACTTATACTCTTATTGGAGAAGTTAAAGCTGGTGACAATCATCATCCTATATTAAATAAAGGTGACGCTATTCGTATTTTCACCGGAGCTCCAGTTCCAGATACAGCAAATGCTGTTATTATGCAAGAACAGGTAAGTGTTAATAATACTATATTAACTACTGAATCTCCTGTTACTTTAAATAAGAACATAAGGCCTTTGGGGGAACAGGTCTCAAAAAATCAAATGGCACTAAAGAAGGGCGTTTTATTAACTCCTGCTGCAATTGCTTTTATAACCTCTCTTGGTATTACAAATATTATGGTTTATAAAAAACCCTCTGTTGCAATTGTGGTTACAGGGAATGAATTAGTAGAGGCTGGGAACCCGCTTATTTACGGTCAAATTTATGAAAGCAATACAATCATGCTAACCTCAACTTTAAAGACCTTAGGTTATCAAGATAT
>JAADHG010000287.1 GCA_013151975.1 Chlorobiota bacterium
ACCTCCCGTTAAACCTATAATTTTCATCCATTTAAATTTTACTGCACTAATATAAATTCAATGCGTTTTATACTTAATCTAGCATTTTTAACTACATCTGGTTGTTGTACAATTTTAGGAATAAGATATGAATCTGCTGCACTAAGCGAGTTATAATCACTCTCTACAATAAAACTACTTGAGGATATAGATTTAAAGTTGCTTAAACTTGTATAATAAATAACTGGAACTGTTTTGGGGTAGTACTTTATTTTTATATTTTTTGGAATATTAATAACATTTACTGGAACTTCAATAATACCTTCTGTAAATTTTTCTACAGTTCCAATTACTTGTACTTGCTCTTGCGAAAACTTTAAATCTTGATGCTGACTTGGTAATTTCAATTTCACAGTACTGCTTACATCAGAAATAATATTATCCAGTTCTAATTTTTCTGTAAAAATTTCTGAAATTGTATCTAATACACTCTTTGGACCAATAACATTAATAGAGTCAGGTTCCAGCTTAAACGCGCCATTGACATCAAATCCTGATGAGAACTTTATATTTGAATTTAAAACTACTGGAATCTTTTTAACTGTATTTACATCATATCTAAAAACAATAGTATCAGGAATAATATTTACAATTTTTTCATTGATATCAAATTGTTTAATAATGTTAGATATTTCTCTCTTTGCAATCCAATTATAATGTGTTGCGTTTTTATCAAGGGTAGCAAAATCAACATCAATTGTTGGTTTTTTTAAATAATACTTTATCAGCCTAAAGCCATATGCTGTAAGTGTAATATTCATATTAATGGTAGAGTCGTTAATAATAACAACATCTTCCGGAACATTAATAGCATTGATATGAAATGAAAATGTTTTCGTATAACTCTTAGATAATTTAGTTAATACAGAAAATACAAATGCTAATACTATAAAAAGTAAAAATATATTTACTCTTCTAGTTTTAAATAATGAAAATATGTTATGCTTAGAAGCAGTCATCCTTTTATTTTAAAAAACAAATCAGGAAATTGTTCTTCAACATCCTTATTAGAAAATATTAACGTAATTGTTGATTTTAAAAATCCATAACCATAACCAAAAAACTGAATCATTATTGCTAATATAGAAAATAGAGCTACAATAGCATTTTTGGTTGATATTAAAGCTAATAAAAAACTACAAATAAAATAAATACCATATATTTTTAATGGTAATTGAATACCAAAAAACACCAAACCAATTGCCGCTATCAAGCCTAAGCTAAATATAGTTGGAAACCAATATGTAATTTTTTTAGTTTCGGGATGCCATTGATTTAATATGGGTCTAACTAAACCAAATTTATGCACTTGTTTATAAAATTTTGACCATGAAATTCTACGCTTATGATAAACGTAAGCTTCCGGTATAAGTTTAGTTGAAAAGCCTAGCTTAGATAACCTTATAGACAAATCAGGGTCTTCTCCTGGATGGATTCTACCAAATCCCTTTGTTGCATAAAATGCTTTTTTTGAAATTCCCATATTAAAACTTCTTGGCTGAAATTTATTAACACTAGCTCTCTTACCTCTAATACCACCTGTAGTTATTAAAGAGGTCATCGCAAAATTTATAGCTTTTTGTATGTTACTAAAAGACTTATGAGCAGCATCTGGTCCACCAAAACAATCTACATAATCACTATTTAAATGTTTTAAAACATTTGATAAATATTGTTTTGGCAAGATACAGTCTGAATCTAATATTATAAAATAATTACCCTTAGCTAATTTCATACCAAAGTTTCTAGAATCTCCAGGACCTGTATTCTCTTTAATAAAATACGAAATATTCAGTTGGTTAGAAAAAGTATCAACAACAGCTTCTGAAGTTAAGGTTGAGCCGTCTTCAACTATTACTATTTCAAAATCATGATTACCACTTAATGCCTTGAAACTATCTAGTAATTCTTTTGCCTCTTCAGGTCTATTATAAATAGGAATAATAAAAGAAATATCTTTTGCTGTCATACACTGCAAAGATAATTAAACCGCCTTTATAAAAACATTAAAATTTAAGCATTAAAAAACCCCGTTTAAATAATAAACGAGGTTTAGTAATTATTTTAAATTTAAGATTATCTCTTAATAATTTGTTTGGTTTCGGTTACCCCGTTAATAGTAACTCTTATAAAATAAGCTCCAGTTTGTAAAGCAGACATATCTATTTTACTAGAATTAGTATTTGGAGCAAGACGTAATACTTCTTGTCCTAACATATTGTAAATAGATACATTTTCAATATTATTTCGTGCTTTTAAATTAAGCTCATTGTTTACTGGGTTAGGGTAATACCTAAATGCATTATCAATATCAAATTCGTTATTAGATAAAACATCTGATGTCCATACTTTTACTGTAAAAACACTTGATACAGGAGGAGTTGCAAAGTATTCAAAAACTCTTATATAATATGTGTTTCCTATTGTTAAACCTGTAAGATTTAATTCTTCTCCTTGAAATTCCGCTCCATTATCTGCACATCCAATATTAACTGGACTTCCACAGCTACCTGAATAAACCATAAGAATAACATCAAAATTACCAGCTTCAATAGTTACGGTCGCCGATTGTAATGTTGCCACGAAAGAAAACCAAACATCTTCAGTATCACTAGCACCACCACTACAAGTATCGGCAACAAGTCCAGAACCAGTAGCTCCTACTATACTACCATTTGTTGCTGTTGCAGAAGCCGCATTATTTATACTAGTTTCATGAGTTACCATAATAGCACTAATACAATCATCATTAATCGTTATAAATGCAAAAGGTCCAGACCATGCACTTTTACCTCCAGCTCCACAATCTGCTCTTACGTAAGCTTCATATTGATTTTGTGGTGTTAAAGACGTAAATGTATGTGGATTAGTAACTCCTGTTTGTGTAGGATTTCCTGTAGGGGTACCCCCTGCGGTAATATCTACTAATTCTACATCCCATAAAGTCTCCGTTCCACCAGGTCCTGAAGTCCAACTTAAAGTAGCAGTTGTATTGGTTACATTGGTAAAGCTAGCAGCAGAAGGTTCTACACAAGTTGGTGTTTCTCTTACTAGAACATCATCTACAAACCATTCTGAATTATTCGTTCCATCATATCTAAAAGCAATATAAACGGTTGCATTAATAGGAAGCGCATATGGCCCTCTAAGTTTCCATACACCCACTGCATCTGCACCAAATGTTGTATTTATAGGTGTCCAAGTTGCAGTATTAGGATCTCCGGCAAAATCAGTAGAATAATAAACTCCATTTAATGCTGGAAGACCTGGAAATTTAGTGTTTTCATAGTATGTTAACTCAGGAGAAATAGCTCCCGATAAATCCATTACAGGTGTAATTAAATATCTATTCTTTCTAACTGAAGTTGTTTCTCCAACAAAATTATCGTCAAACCAAGCTGAATTTGTGCCAGAGTTAGCTCTCGAACTAGAAGCTGCCCAAGTATAACCATTAACATCTCCTGTTCCTGCAAGATCAACCCACCCTGTTGCTGGTGGTACACCACTTTCAAAACCTTCTGATAAATAGGTTTGTGCATAAAACATAGATGACCACATAAGAACGGTCATTAGTAAAGTAATTTTTTTCATAATTAATACGATTTAGTTAAGTGATTTAGTTAAGTTTATTTAATTTGATTAAGGTTTAAATCGTATGCATATTACTATAAAAACATGAGTATTAATCTATTAATCGTTAAACTATGAAAAATTCACGTTGAACAGATATATGTGGGAATTATCTTCGACAAATGCACTCTTTATTTTGATATTTAACCAAAAAAAAAAAGACCTTAATTGTTATCAAGATCCTTTTCTATATAAAATCAAGTTTCTGTTTATTCACTCATAAAGGCATCCATTACCTCATTACTTACACCAACATTACTAAAACCACCATCATTATAAAGGTTTTGAAGTGTGACACGTTTTGTTAAATCACTAAACAAAGTAATGGTATAATTGGCACAATCTAAAGCTGTTGCGTTACCGAGCGGAGACATTTTATCGGCGTAAGCTATAAAACCATCAAACCCTTTTACACCTTGTCCAGCTGTTGTTGGTGTTGGCGATTGAGAAATAGTATTTACTCTCACTTTTTTGTCTTTTCCAAAGAAATACCCAAAACTACGTGCAATACTCTCTAAATACGCTTTATTATCGGCCATATCATTATAATCTGGAAATACACGTTGTGCTGCCATATAGGTTAAAGCTACAATGCTTCCCCATTCGTTCATAGCATCATTTTTATATAAGGTTTGCATAACTTTATGAAAGGACATCGCTGATACATCTGTTCCTTTTTGAGTCCAATCGTATTTTTGATCGGTATAAGCTCTCCCTTTTCTTACATTTATAGACATCCCGATAGAATGCAATACAAAATCAATTTTGCCACCAAGAATTTCCATCGATTTTTCTACTAAATTTTGTAAATCTTCTTCCGATGTAGCATCCGCAGGAATTATTTGAGACCCAGTTTTTTCTGCAAGTTCATTAATTTGCCCCATACGCATTGCAATTGGCGCATTTGTAAGCACAAACTCACCGCCTTCTTCATGAACCCGTTCTGCAGTTTTCCATGCTATTGAGTTAGCGTCTAAGGCTCCAAAAATAATCCCCTTTTTTCCTTTTAATAAATTGTATGACATATTCTAATTAATTTATGTATTAGTTAGTTTTGAAGTGGCAAAGATACTATTAATTCAATAATTGTTTTGCATGGGCTATTGCTGAAATTGACATTTCTTTTCCACCTAACATTTGGGCAATTTCTACAATACGCTCTTCTGAACTTAATTTCACAAGATGTGTAACTGTTTCATCATTTACATCTGCCTTATATACTTTATAATGTGCATCTCCTTTAGCCGCTATTTGAGGTAAATGTGTTATTGTAAATACTTGCATATACTTACTCATTTGCTGCATAATAGTAGCCATTCTATTTGAAATCTCTCCTGAAACACCTGAATCGATTTCATCAAACATTATAGATGGTAATTGCATATATTTGGATAAGATAGATTTTACGGCTAACATAATTCTTGATAATTCACCTCCTGATGCTGCCTTTTTTAACGGCTTAAACTCGCCGCCCTTGTTGGCTGTAAACAAAAATGACAACTTATCTTTTCCGTTACTTAAAAAATAATCTTCTATAGTTGCTGAAATGCTAAACTTTGCATTTTCCATTCCTAAATTATGAAGTATTTGCTCTAACTGTTCTGTTAATTTTGGGATGGCCTGTTGCCTTTTATTGTGAATACTATTAGCAATGGTATTTAACTCTACTTTAAGTGCTTCTAATTCGATTTGCTTTTTTGCAATGTCCTCATCAATAGTCTCAGTTGCAAATACTTTTTTTGATAACTTTTGTTGAATTTCTAGTAAATCATCAATTGTTGATGATGCATGTTTTAAAAGTAAATGATGAATTCTTTGTAGTTTTTTATTTATCTCTTCTAAACGGTTTGGATTAGCTTCAAGGTGTTCTTGTGCAGTTACTAGTTCTCCAAAAATATCATCTAATTCTATTAAAACACTATCTACTCTATTATACAACTCTGAATAAGCACTAGAAATACCAGATAATTTTTGAAGGCTATTTTTTAACGTAGTTACTTCTTGAAGAATTCCTATTTGCTCGTCATTTAATAATTGACTAGACAAGTTTAACTCATCTTTAATGGCTTCAATATTGTTTAGAGTTTCATATTCTGTTTCAAGTACTGTTAATTCATCTGGAATTAAATTAGCTTCCTCCAATTCATGCAATAAAAAGACATTGTAATCGTACTCTTTAATAGCTTCAGCTTTCTGATTTTGCAACACTGAAATTGCCGTGCTTAGATCTTTAAACTGTTTTAATTTTAAGGTATATTCCTTCAAATTCTCATCATTGTTTGCCAAGGCATCAATTATTTGAAATTGGTATTGATTGTTGGCGAGCTCTAAAGTTTGATGTTGTGAATGAATATCAATTAAATAGGATCCTAAAATCGACAAGACATTAAGATTAACAGGTGAATCATTTACAAATGCTCTGGATTTTCCTGAAGGAAGTATTTCACGTCTTATTATAGTCTCAGATTCATAATCTAAATCTTCGTCCTTGAAAAACGCTTTCAAATTATAATTAGCAATATCGAAAGTAGCTTCAATAACACATTTCTTTGAAGTATCCTTTACATTAGTAATATCAACTCGCTTACCCAATATTAATGATAGGCCTCCTAAAAGAATTGATTTTCCAGCTCCTGTTTCTCCAGTAATAATGGTTAATCCGTTTTTAAAGTTAACCTGAAGGTTATCTATTAAAGCATAGTTTTTTATGGATAATGAAGTAAGCAACCGTGAATTATTTTTTGAAATTAAAAGAACTAAGCTACAATTTTATTTTGATAGAAAATGGCTTTTAAAAACTAATGTTTCTCCATTTATTGGAATGCGTAGGTGCCATTTTTGATAATGATGATACTAAGTCTGTAATACTTACACTTGGACCATCTCTAAAAATATCTTCAATTTCTTCAGCTTTTGCATCAAAAAACACTCTTAAAAGAAAAGAGTTAGGTCTTCTATTATTCATAGTCACAAATTCTTTGATTGCCCTTGCAATATTTTCTTTACCCTTTTTTGGATTTTGGCTCATTACATCTAAGCCTTTGATATGATAATTATACAAAACGCTTCTAAACTCTTTATAAGTTGGAGACATAATATTATCGATTAAAGAAAATCTTGATTGTAATCCATCTTCAGGCTTCCAACCTTTAAAACTACTTTGCTGAGAAAAATTTAAAATGGCTCTGGCTTGCTCATAATAGGTTTCTCCTCCATTTAAAGCAAAAGAATCAGCATCCATAGCCAAAATTATATAAATGTGATATGCCAATACCGAAACTAAGTTGGATTCAAACTGATTAGGATTGTATATAAAATTTTGAAATTCCTGATATCTAAAAGAAAAATCCCTATCATTAAAATTATAAATTGGCGAACTATATGAAGAGTTAAAAATAGGTCTTGATGATCTTACTTGAATGGAGGCTCTAAAAACGTCGTTGTTATAACTTGCAATTTTAATAACCATACTTGCATTAATACGCTCATTCGGTGCAAAATTTTTATTAGTCCATTTGGTATTATTAACAAACTCTTTGAGTTGTGTTTCTAAAGTTTTAAAAACCTGAACATTTTCATTACCTGTAAGCTGCGCATCAACAATGATATCGCAAATTAACTCTTGTGATTGAGTTGAAAGTGCATAAACAAATGAAACTAAAAATAAAAATTTACGCATGGAGTTGTTTTAAAATTTCTTGCATAATATCCTGAGCGACTTCTGCTTTAGATTTTAAGCCATAGTTAATACTGTTCTCGTTTTTATCTATAATAGTTACTTTGTTAGTGGCAACACCAAAACCAGCACCATCATCATTTAACGAATTTAATACAATTAAATCTAAATTCTTCTTTTTTAGCTTCCCAATTGCATTTTCTAATTCGTTATTGGTTTCTAATGCAAAACCAACGAGTATTTGATTTTTTTTAATTTGTCCTAAAGACGCTAATATGTCTTTAGTTTTTTCTAACTCTAAAGTTAACGTTGAATCCTTCTTTTTTATTTTTTGAGTCGCAGTAATTTTTGGCTTATAGTCTGCAACAGCTGCCGAAAGTATAGCTATATCTGTATTTTTAAAATACTTATGAACTTCATCATACATTTTACCTGCACTTACAACTGGAATAATTGTAATTAGTGTACTATCTGCTTTTTGGTGTGTTGGCCCAGAAACCAAGGTTACTTTTGCTCCTAAACTAGCTGCAGATTTAGCAAGTTCAAAACCCATTTTCCCGCTGGAATGATTTCCAATAAAACGCACTGGGTCAATAGCTTCATAAGTTGGACCCGCAGTAATTAATACTGACTTACCATGCAATGGTAAGCTTTTTACAATATCGTTTTCAATAAAAGATATAATATCTTCGGGTTCTGCCATTCGCCCTTCTCCAACCAAACCACTTGCAAGCTCCCCACTTGTTGCAGGTATTAATATATTGCCAAAACTTTCAAGTTTCTTAATGGAGTTATTAGTGGTTTTATGTTTGTACATATCCAAATCCATAGCAGGTGCAAAATAAACTGGACATTTTGCCGACAAATAAGTAGCTAGTAACATATTGTCACTAGTACCAGTTGCCATTTTGGACATGGTATTTGCTGTTGCAGGAGCTATTAGAAACAAATCCGCCCAAAGCCCTAATTCAACGTGATTATTCCAAACTGCATTTTCATCATCTTCATTAATAAATGATGAAATAACAGGATTTTTTGATAGTGTAGATAACGTTAAAGGTGTAATAAAGTCTTTGGATGCAGGCGTCATAATAACTTTAACATTAGCACCTGCCTTAACAAATAATCTTACTAATGATGCTGTTTTATAAGCGGCTATACCTGCTGTTATGCCTAATAGTATATTCTTGCCTCTTAATATGGACATCATCAATTATTATTCTTGAGTATCTTCTTCTTCCTCAGTATTTCTGTAGTAAATCTTATCATTTAGCCATTCTTGAACAGCTAAGGCATGAGGTTTAGGTAATTTTTCGTAAAATTTAGAGACCTCAATTTGTTCTTTGTTTTCAAAGATTTCTTCAAGACTGTCATTATACGTTGCAAATTCTTCTAACTTATCAATAAGTTCTTTTCTTATCTCAGTATTAATTTGCTCTGCTCGTCTTGCAATAACCGAAATTGCTTCATAAATGTTTTCAGTAGGTGCATCAATAGCATTTCTATCATACGTTTCGGTATTTACAGGAGCATTTACTTTCTTTAAATCCATCTTTATATATAATTAACTTTTTGTATTAAATGATTTTTGCAACTCAATAAGGGCTTCATTCATTTTATTGATTTCTTCAATATAAGAAGATTCTTTAAATCTACTTTTAAATGAATTATAGAAAGCAATTGCCTTTTTTATACGTTCTTCTTTTTTCCATTCTACACTATTGATAGCCAACTGATATGCTGAATCTAATCTGTAGAACATAGCATCTTCTTTAAACGAAGTTCCTGGGAAATCAATAATAAAATTATCAAATGCCTTTATCGCTGCTTCATAGTCTCTATTATGAGGTGCAATTGTATGGTATTGCTTTGCAATTTCATAAGCTTTCTTCTCTAATTTATAATCTAATTCTTTAACCATAGTATTTGCTTCAGCTAAATATTCAGATTCTGGAAAACTATTAATAAACCCTTGCAGTTTTTCAATAGCCAAAACAGTTTCTTTTTGCTCTTTACTATAAACAGGAGGAATATGATAATAGCTCTTAGCTCCTAAAAAAGCAATCTCTTCTGCTTTTTCACTATTAGGATAAGCACTTACAAAACGTTCCATTTGATAGTTAGCGTTATAATATTCACGCATTTCATAAAACGTTTTAGAATACATATACATTAGCTTTTCGGCTTGTGGCTTACCTCTATATTTAGGTGCAATTTGTGTGAATAGGCGATTCGCTTTACTAAATTTACCAGCATCGAATAACTCTGTTCCCATTTTAAATTTAACTGCAATATCTTCGTTTTTTAATGCTTTTTGATATTCGTTGCAGGAACTAAATGTAATTGCTATAACTAATATGTAAATAAGTTTTTTCATAATTTTAAACAGGATGCAAAAGTAAGCATTTATAACGTATTTTAAAAACTAATATTTTAAGCTAAAATAAAACGACATTTGTACTTAAAATCAAGGTTTAAGTAATATTTAACTTTTACTGAAAATTAAATTGTTTTAAATAGTTATTTATTTTGAGTTTTAACTCTTGGGTGGCTGTTACTAATGGTAATCTCACACTATCACGACATAAATTTAGAGCCTCTAAAACAGCTTTAATTCCTGCTGGATTATTTTCTTTAAAAATTAAACTTGTAATTTTTATAAATTTAAAGTGCAACGCATAAGCTTCTTTTGTCTTTCCTTCCAATCCTAATTGAATCATTTTAGAAAACTCTTTTGGGAATGCTTGTCCTAAAACAGAAATAACGCCAGAACCTCCTGCTAGAACAACTCCTAGTGCTAAATCGTCATCGCCTGAAATCACAAGAAAATCGTCTGGTTTATCTTTTATTAATTCTAAATATTGTTGCGTATTATTGCCAGCTTCTTTTACCGCAACGATATTGTTAAAATCATTTGCCAAACGCAGTGTAGTTTCTGACAACATATTTTTTGAAGTCCTTCCAGGTACATTGTATAATATTATTGGTATTGGGCAAGCCTCAGATATTGCTTTAAAATGTTGGTATATACCCTCCTGTGTTGGCTTACTATAATAAGGCGACACTGATAAGATAGCGACAATATCGCTTAGATCTGTAGCCTTAATTTCTTCAATAACTTGAGCTGTGTTGTTTCCTCCTATTCCTAAAACTAAGGGTATTCTTCCGTTATTAGCCTTTATTATTGTTAATACAATCTCCTTCTTTTCCTGCTTGGTGATGGTTACACTCTCTCCTGTTGTACCACAAATTACCAAATAATTTGTTCCATTTTCAATATTATAATTTACAATATTTGTAAGTGCCTCGTGATCTACACTAAGGTCTTCTTTAAAAGGTGTAACAAGAGCAACTCCTGTACCTACTAACTCATTCATGCTATATTTTATTAAGTACTTTTAAATATTTCATTAATTCATTTTTAAAAACTTCCGTTTGGTTGGGGTTTACATTAATTATAAAGTCATTAAGACGTTGATCCTTACCTGAAATACCAATTTTAAAATTAGCTTTAGATAATGCAGTTACAAGGTTTAATTCTAAATTATCTTCTTTATAGTAGCTTATTAAAGCATCAAATTCTAAGCCTATAAACTCTTGCAATTCCACACCACTAATTTTACCATTCCAGCCAAAATTTTTTGGATTAAAATACGCATCCCAATTATTAGGCGTTAACTTATCGTCAGTAATAAATGTTATGAATTTTACTTTGTTCTCGAGGATTCCAATACTTTTAAAAAAATTTCGAAATACATCATAATTGTTAAACTCATCAAAGTTTATAATAACTCCAACCGATTCTATTTTACACGTATCAACGTTAGGCTTTCTAGAATTTAATATATTGTTAATATATTTTTGATTAGATTTTTCCTTGAATCGTTTTAAAAACATTTATATTTAAACTTTGCACAAATGTAGTAAACAACAAAGTTATTTGTTAATGAAATAAACACTTATTATATGAATTTTAAATATTTTATTTTTTTTACAGCACTTTTATTTTTTACAGGGTGTAAACAACAAGACTTACATCTTACCAAAATTGAAGGAAAGAGAATTGAAATAAATAATTCTATTAGTGAAAAGCAGAATATCGAGGATTTTATTAAACCATTTAGAGATCATATTACTAAAGATTTAGACAGTGTTTTAGCCTATTCTGTTAATACCTATTCAAAAAATGATGGGCATTTAAATACAGCTATAGGAAATTTAATGGCTGATGCTATATTAGAATTATCTGCTCCTATTTACAAAAAACGAACTGGAAATAACATTGACATGGCAATATCAAATTATGGAGGTATTAGAGCCATTTTACCTAAAGGTAATGTTACTGCTAGAACTGCTTATAAGTTGATGCCATTTGAAAATGAAATTGTTGTTGTAGAATTAAAAGGCAAATATGTTAAAGAGCTTGTAGCATATTTACAACGTTCTAAGCAAGCACACCCTATTTCTGGTTTACAAATTAAATTAGATAAAAATTATAATCTTCTTGAAGCAACAATCAAGGGTAAACCAATTGATGATAACAAGACATATCATATTGCAACTCATGATTATTTATATAACGGTGGTGGTAAAATGACCTTCTTTGAAAAAAGCGATACACTTTATTATTTAGATTATAAGCTCAGAAATCTGCTTATAGATTATTTTAAGAAACATGATACTTTAAATCCTGTAATTGATAATAGATTCATCCAAATTAAATAAATTAAGTAGT
>JAADHG010000002.1 GCA_013151975.1 Chlorobiota bacterium
CGAAGCGTTACCCCCGCCCGTAAGGGACTTACACCCTCTGGAAATATTTCATACCCGTTTTATATTAATTGCAATGAAAAATTTGTATTTTTAGAATTTATTCTAACCTTCCGAGTGGGTGCATCAGCTCATGCTGGGCACACACAATGTATAAAAATAATAGCCGAAATAGTAGTAAACTTATTGGTTGTAGTCCGCTTCAACTTCATTGTAAATTGAAAGATTTAAGTTCCAAAGTCGGCTACTATTCTTATACTCACCGTTCTGCGTTCGTTATTCATTATCATTCATTATCATTCATTACATAAACAGTTCCTTTACCTTTTCCTATGGTCTTTATCACTTTTTCTCGTTTCATATATTGCAAGTCTTTTTTTATTGTATTTATGTTTATTTTTTTAAACCTTTTTGCAATGTCTGATATTTTTAGAGGTTGATTTTTCTTTAAATATTCTTTTAGTTCTTTCTGCCTTTCATTTAAGTATCCGCCTTTTGTTTTAAATACATCATATTTAGCATCAAGTTTTTGTGTTAATTCATTCAATTTATCAAGAAAGAATAAAGTCCATTTTGAAATGTTTTCATTTTCTTTATTCCTGTTTTTTTGCCCTTCCATTAAATCTTGATAATACTCTTTTTTCGATTTTTCAATCAAATTTTCAAATGATACATATTGAATAAATAAATATTCGTTTTGCAGAAGCAGTAATGTTGTTAATAATCTTGATAATCTGCCATTTCCGTCTTGAAATGGGTGGATAGACAAAAACTCATAAACAAAATGAGAAATAACGATTAACGGGTGAATCTCTTTTTTATCAAATTGCTCATTTGTCCAATTAATTAAGTAATTCATTTCACTTTCGACAAGATGGACATCAGTAGTGTTAAAAATAACTTTTTGTATTCCTCCCGGGTAGTTTGCCACGACTTTGTTAGATAATGACTTATATTGTCCTCTGTGTCGGGTGTCTTTATCGCTGTGCCTTAATAAGTTCTGATGTAATTGCTTGATGTAATTTTCTGTTAGTCGTATATTATCGAAGTTTTCATAAATTATTTCCAATGTGTCATAATAACCGATTACTTCCTGTTCGTCTCGTGTTTTTAATTCGGTTATTTTTACATTAGCAAGCAATTCTTCAATTTCTTTATCAGTTAATGTTCCTCCTTCAATTCTTGTTGATGAACCAATACTTTCAATAGTTGCAATTCTTCGTAGTTCTTTCAGATATATATTTTCCTGTCGTTCAATTATATTCCACTTGCCTTTATACAAATCAATCTTTGCAACCAGATTAAGTACTTTTTGATTGGTTAGAAAATCAAAATTTAATTTATTTAAATATTTATCCATAACATATCCGTATTTTATCTGAATACAAAAATATATTGCTTTTATAAATTATCCAAATATTATCTGTATTTTATTCGTATTTAATGACGCAGAACAAGGTGTAAATGTAATGCGGGGTGCAGCAGGTAAATTAAACAGTTATGCCACTACATTACGAGTAAGTAGCTGCGGTACTTTACCCCTACCCTCAGCCGGGTGGCAGGCAGAAATATTCACTAAGCCCCCTGTTTATGGTTAATAGAACTTTTTTTGTAACTTAATAGGCAGCAATAAACGTGTACAAACGTTTATAATTGGATATAAGTCTAAAAAACAGACATCTAAATCGATCTCATAAAAAAAACAGGGTTGAATATATAAACAAGTTGAACGAAACCGCCTATCGGCGATAACCTTTTTAAACATTTCCCCGTTCTATCTATTACACTAAAATATACAAAATGAAAAAAAAACATTACGTGAGCAGATGCTCCAGGAGATGCGTATCCGCAATTACAGTGAACGTACCGTAGTAAGCTACATTACTGCTATCTCTAATTTGTCGAAGTACTACAAAACTCCACCTGACAAAATCAGCAGGGGACAGGTAAAATCTTTTGCGTACCATTTAATCCATTCCAAACAGGTTTCTATTTCTTCTATTAATCAATTAATCAGTGCCTGGAAAATTTTCCAGGTTGATGTGCTGGGCAATACATGGGAAGGTTTTCGTTTAAAACGTCCGAGGAGGGAAAAGAAAATCCCGCAGGTATTGTCTCAGCAAGAAGCTTTGCTATTGATTAATGCCCCAAAGAACATGAAGCACAGGATGCTCCTTACACTTGCATATTCCACCGGTTTGCGCAGGGCAGAGATACTGAACTTAACACTTAAAGATATTGATTCATCAAGAAGTGTAATACAGGTAATAAAAGGCAAAGGCAACAAATCGCGCGAGGTACCTGCCCCGGGGGCATTAATCGAAAAGTTGCGGCAATATTACAAAAGTTACCACCCTAAAACTTACCTTTTCGAAGGTTATAAACCGGGCAAGCCTTATTCTGCAACAAGCATTGGTAAGATTGTTAAAACCGCAGCTATTAAAGCAGGCATTAAAAAGGATGTGTACCCACACATATTGCGTCACTCATTTGCAACCCATATGCTTGAAAAAGGTGTAAACCTAAAACGCCTGCAATTAATGCTTGGGCACAATGCCATGAAAACCACTTCTATATACCTCCACCTGGCAAACTTCAATGCAGGTGATTTACCAAATTTGCTCTCACCAGAAAATTAAGTAACAATGGGGGCATCAATTAATAAAAGGCAAAAAACAGGGGTTGCCGGTGTATTCAACGTTTGCATGGAACAAATTGTGGGGCAACAGAACTTATGCCATACCCAACTCCGGGCATTAGGCGATATTGCTACTTGCAGGACTGTCGGTATGGGCGGGCATATTAACACATGTAACCATTGCGGGTTTAAACAGCAGGCATACAACTCGTGCCACAACAGGCATTGCCCCAAATGCCAGTTCTTAAAACAAGAGCAATGGGTAGATAAACTCAAAGGCAGGTTAATCCCCGGGAAGTATTTCCATATCGTATTTTCAATCCCACACCTTCTCAACCCATTGTTCTATATCAACCAGGAAGTATGCTATAAACTTCTTTTTGATGCTGCATCAGGGGCATTAAGAAATGCGGGGAGGAACCCCAACTTCCTTGGCGCAGAAACGGGGGCGGTTGCCGTTTTGCATACCTGGGGGCAAACTCTTTCGTACCACCCACACATCCATATGCTGGCCCCGGCCGGTGGGCTGCCTGAAGATGGCATTGAATGGATCAGTGCCCCTAAAAAGTTTTTTGTGCCCGTAAAGGCTCTTTCTAAAATGTTCCGCGGAATACTTATTCGCTTATTAAAAAAACAATTGGTTGAAAACAAATTAAAACTGCCCGGTGGGTTTCCAGGGTTTTCAATTTTAAAAGAGAAACTTTATGAAAAAAACTGGAATGTGTATGCTAAAAAAGCATTGGGGGGGGTAAATAGTGTACTGGCCTACCTTGGCAGGTACACCCATAGGGTAGCTATCTCGAACAGCAGGTTGGTAAATATTGAAAATAATGAAGTCACTTTCAGGTACAAAAATTACAGGAAAAGGGGGAAACAGGAAATAACCACAATTAGCTGTGTGGAATTTACACGCAGGTTTATGATGCATGTGCTGCCAAAAGGGTTCTACAAAATCAGGTATTACGGGATACTTGCAACGGCAAACATTAAAACAAAACGGCAGCAGGCAATTGCTTTGATAGGTAAAGCAATTTGGCTCCCTGTACTGGAAGGGCTAACAATATATGAAGTTTATAGGGCACTTAGGGGTACTGACCCCGCACGCTGCCCTAAATGCAAACAAGGGATGATGGTAAAAACAGGGATTACAACCCCACCGGGGTGATCAATAATACAAAAGCGTTCTTTCAATTTTAAACAAAACCCAACCGTTACAAAAATGGAGCAGGGGGAATATGCCCAATACTGAAATGATATTTTGAAAAATAGAATGGAGAACAACAAAAGACGGAATAAAAACAAACAAAAAATGAACAAAACCAAGAACACAGGATATAAAAAGCACATAGCATCCGGCGGCATCGCCCAACTATATTTTATCCATCATTTTTAATTAGAATAAATCTACATTCAATATTATGGTAAATATCACCTCTTTGTTGTAATTTGCAGAAACGATGGATAAAATACTATTACGTTAATAACACAAAGTTAATTATTGAAAGAGGAAGGGCTACTGCTGAGCTTCAACTATATGTTGGGCTAAGTGAATTTAATGACATGGGATTTACACTACACTTTTTGCGTGAATCAGATACATTTGTTGACATTGGCGCAAATATTGGAGTTTATACTATTTTGGCATCCGGAGTATGTAAATCACATACAATCTCTTTTGAACCAATACCTTCAACATGTAATATTTTACGTGATAATATTATGCTAAACAGATTGGCTCAAAATGTTGAAATCTACAATTGCGGAATAGGTGAAGAAGAATCAGTCCTTTCCTTCTCAAAAGATCTTGACTCAATCAATCATGTGGTTATTGATAAGGAAGAGATTGAAACTATTGATATTAAAGTTAAGCCTCTGGATGAAATGTTGGTAGCAGAAAATCCTTCATTAATGAAAATTGATGTTGAGGGATTCGAAACCCCTGTTATTAAAGGTGCAAAAAAAGTTTTAAGAAAAGAATCGTTAAAAGCTATAATAATTGAGTTAAATGGTTCCTCAAGCAGATATGGTTTTGATGAAACCGTTGTTCATCAAACGTTAATTGATTATGGGTTCAGACTATATTCCTATAATCTATTTATCCGTGATTTAAAAGAAATTGAAATATATGGAAGCCATAATACAATTTAAGTCAGATATAAAGACATTGTAAAAGAAAAGTTAAAGAAAGCGAAAAAATTCAACGTTTTAAATTTTTCTATTTAAACGTAATTGCCAAGGCATGGGGTACACTTTAGCACTTACAAACCAGGTGACTACCAAACCAGCAAACGCTGAAAAACAAAATACATATATTACACCAATCGTACCTATCCACTGTATAAAAAAGTAAGATAATATAATATGTGCCAAATTATTTACCACTGAAATAGTTGCTAAAACCTTTGTCCTTTTGGCGTAATAAATAAATTGCGAAACAATCCCTTGCACTCCGCTAAAAGCAAAAGCTAATAATATCCAAAAAATATAAGGGATAGCAGGGCTCCATTCCGGTTTAATGAACTTGACAATAAAATATTTCGATAAAAAGCTTAGGATAAATACCATTCCGATTAATCCGATACAATATATATATATGATCCGTACCAGGGTTTTTTTAGTATTGGGCCTGGGCTTTGAAAGTTTCTCGTAGATGGTTGGGCTAAAGGTAGAGCTAAAAGCAAAAGTTATCACATACATTAACATGCCAAAATTCATGGCTAAGCCAACAATGCCATTTTCGGAGATGCCCTGGAAATGGGTTATAAAACCCTTGTCCAAAAAGATGCGGATCATTTGGGATAATGTAAAAGGTATGAGCGGTAGTCCGAAAACGAATAAGTCAATAAGGCATTTTTTCCTGATCTTCGGTATAATGTACCCTTTTTTATATAAATGGTAAATTGAAGCAAGACAAAAAATACCAAAGGCAACTAACATTCCAATGATACGGCCTTCCCATTTCATCCCTATTATTACAATGAGGTATATACTGACGAGGAACTCGACCAATGTTTTCAGAATGCTGGTAATCCCATAAGCTACAGGTTTCTTTTCAAGCCTTAAAATTCCTGTGAACAAAATAAAATTAAAAGCCAGGTATGCATGGAGTATTGTCAGCATTTGCCATTTTATGGGGAGTTTATAGTTGTGGGAAATAGTATTATGGAATATTAAGATAACTACGGATAAAACTACTACAGAAATAACCCCTAACAGTAAAAAATTGAAAATATACTCGGCATTTTCTTCTTTACTTTTTTTGTAGAAAGTAACACCGATTGCCCCCATGGCACTAAACCCCACAAAGGCCATCAGTATTTGCTGCAACCCAATATAATTCTGGAGTATACCGTAATCGGAAGTAGAAAGGTAGGCCACCATGACCGGCAATAACAGGAATGGGATAGCTTTTTCAATTACCGTGGCAATAATATAAAATATACTGTGCCTAAATAGCCTGTTTTGCAAAATGTCGGTTGCGGTGAAACCGTTTGTTATTTTTTTTACGATACCCAAAATAAACTTTTTTAAAATGATTTCCTGTATTTATGCGCTATCCCAACAGTTACGATAAGATTTGAAAAAACAAATACAATGTGCATTAAAATAGTAACAGGTAGCCCAAAGTAGGTTTTCATAATTGTAAATCGCTCTGCTAAACTCTCTTTATGGTTTTGGATGGAGGCGCCTCCTTCCATAAATTCTGAAATGATAGAATTGGTAAAAACGTTCTTTTTTGAGTTTTTTAATGATATCAACACCCATTCAATATCTGCCGATAGCCTGTACCCCGTGTTATACATTGGCGCAATAGCCCTTTTTACCAAAACAGACTGATGGCATACAACCATACCATGTTTAAAATGTTTCCAGGTTAAATTGTGTGGCAGTTTTTTCCTCCTCAATCCCAGTTTTTTGCCATTTTCGTTAATAATCATTGTTTCACCATAAAAAACTCCGGCATCGGGGTGTTGTTCAAAAGGTATCTTTTCCAAAGTAGTATTTTCATAAAATGTATCGCCCGCATTTAAGAAAATTACATAATCGCCTCTTGCTGCTTTAAGCCCTTTATTCATGGCATCATAAATACCGTTGTCAGGTTCACTGACCCAATAAGCAATTCTGTCAAGGTATTTCTTCATTATATCAACAGTACCGTCTGTAGAACCACCGTCAATTACTATGTGCTCAAAATCTCTGAAGGACTGATCTTTTAAACTATTAATAGTTCTTTCAAGATATTCCTTGCAGTTAAATGTTACAGTTATGATGCTTATTTTCGGATTCATATTTTTAGTTCACGAATTTCACCAATTTATAAAAGTTTTTTCGTGTAATTAGTGGACAGCTAATATCTTTTGATAGAACTTTTCGAACTTTGCCGCAATGATATTATTTTCAAAACAGGACTGAATTTTCTGAATAGCGTTTTTACTTAATTCCCCCTTAAGGTTTTTTTGTAGGCACCAAATAATCCCCGTTGCTAAATCTTCAGCATTCTTATACTCAGCCAGGTATCCATTCTTTTTATGGTCAATTATTTCAGGGATTCCTCCCGTATTAAAGGCCACAACCGGGGTTTCGCAAACCAAACTTTCCAGTACCGTATTGGGTAAATTATCTTCGATAGATGGTGTTACAAACAGGTCGGCAGCCCTGTAAACCATTCTCATTTGTTCTCCGCCTGAGATATACCCTAAATTATTCACTTCTAATGGCATTTTTTTTATATCATCCGAAATTTTACCAAATATCAACAATTCTGTGTCACTGGTATCCTTAAGTTTTCCAAGGGCTTCGATCAAAAAGTTCATCCCTTTGTGCCTGGCTTTGGTATTAAATGCCCCGAACAGTATCAGTTTTTTATTCTCCGGAAGCAATAACCGATTTCTACAATATCTTTTCGTTGGTAAATCTTCAACAATATTAATCGGGTTATGTATCATTTTTATGTTTTGCTTTACCAAAAGGCTGCTAGATTTTGCCCTGTTTAATTGCCATTTACTGGGCGCGATAAAAAAGATGTTCCCATAGCTATAAATATCTTTCTTCAGGGATTGCTGCCTGGATGAAATTCTATCCTTTAGATTGCTTTTAAGATAAAAACAGCCATTACAAATATCCATATAATTTTTACAATCGCCCGCAATATGGCATCCCCCGGTAAACGCCCATATATCATGCATGGTCCATACAATAGGTTTTCCGGTGTTTATTATCCTTTTCAATCCTTTTAATGAAATAAAACCACCATTGACCCAATGCAGGTGAATAATATCAGCGTCCCTGAGTATCGGATGATTGACTATATTTTCTCCCGTATTTGCCAGTGAGTATTGAAACCTGCCATCTTTTGATTTTTCGTAAAAGAGGAATGTAAATTTTTCCCGGGCAAGCCTTATAAAGTTCATTTTCTTTTTAAAGGCTGATCGGGTTGTGGAATAAATATATTCCGGAAAATCACCGGGTTCCTGAGTAATTACCCTGGCATCAATACCGACACTTCTTTGTGCCTCAACTAACCTTTTGCATGCAATAGCCGCCCCCCCATGATTATAACCGGTTGAAATGTGTATAACTTTCATTTAATTATTATACCAATTAATCATCTTTTTTAAACCTTCTTCTAAACCAACTTTATATTTCCACCCTAATTGGTTCAATTTTGAAACATCCGTTACTTTTCGCATGGTGCCATCGGGTTTTGTATTATCAAACTGAAGTTGCCCTTTAAATCCAACCATGCCCTTAATCTTTTTCGCCAGTTCAGCGATGG
>JAADHG010000262.1 GCA_013151975.1 Chlorobiota bacterium
CCTAATGCTTCAATAATTAGCAACACTAACGCTACACCAACAACAGTAAAAACTTCAAAAAAGAAAAATGGGGCTGTTTTAATAACTGCAATAAGCCTTTTACCTGAATTAATTTCAGTAATAAAAAATTAACACTTAAATATATAAATTATGAAAAAATCATTACTAATTGTATTTGCATTGATAGTTTCAATGCAAGTATTCTCACAAGAAAAGAAAATTACAGGAACAGTTTCGGATAGTTCTGGAATGCCACTTCCTGGAGTTAACGTTATTGTTAAGGGAACTACAAACGGAACACAATCTGACTTTGATGGAAATTATGAAATCCTAGCTCAGGTTGGTGATATACTCACATTTACTTATGTTGGATTAATAACTACAGAACGAACTGTTGGAGTTTCAAATACTATTAACATTTCAATGCAAGAAGACGCATCTGTACTAGATGAAGTGGTTGTTACCGCACAAAGCGTAATAATACGAGGGTACAATAGCTTGGGTTATGCGGTTTCACGAACTCCTAGTGTTGCACAACTAAGACGACAAAAGCAAAAAGCCTATCATAATAGTATTGCTAGAACGTTATCAGGCAAAGCTTCAGGTGTGCAAATTACAAACCAGAGTGGAGCAGTAGGTGCAACAACCGAAATTAAAATTAGAGGTGTAAGTTCTATAAAGAAAAGTAAACAACCTTTATATATTGTTGATGGTGTGCCAATTCAAAAACAATACAATGCTGTTATTCAAAGTATAGATTCAAAAGATATAGATTATGTTAATGTATATAAAGGCGGAAAGGCAAAAAAACTATTTGGGAATTCTGCTAAAAATGGCTGCATTGTTATTTCTACAAAGCAAGGGAATTACCGCATTGAAAATGATGAAGTCTATGCGCAAATTGATGAAAACAAATTTGAGCGAGTATCACTATCACCACTTTCAACATTTTCTATTGATGTTGATAAAGCCTCATATAGCAACATTAGACGCATGATAAACAATGGTCAAAAAATCCCTTTTGATGCTGTAAAAATTGAAGAAATGGTGAACTACTTTGATTACAATTATCCACAACCAGAAGGTGAACATCCATTTTCTATAAACACCGAAGTTACTGTAACACCTTGGAATAAAGACACTAAAATTGTTAAAATTGGACTGCAAGGAAAAACCTATACCAATGAAGAATTACCAGCTTCAAACCTTACGTTTTTAATAGATGTATCTGGTTCAATGGGTTCGCAAAATAAATTGCCATTATTAAAATCGGCTTTTAAGTTACTAGTTAATCAATTGCGAAAAAAAGATAAAGTCTCAATAGTTGTTTATGCTGGAGCTGCTGGAGTTGTGTTGGAGCCAACATCCGGAAATAATAAAGAAAAAATTATTGCAGCATTAGATAATTTATACTCTGGAGGTTCTACTGCTGGTGGTGCAGGTATAAAATTGGCGTATAAGTTGGCAGAAAAAAACTTTAAGAAAAACGGAAATAATAGAGTTATACTGGCAACCGATGGTGATTTTAATGTTGGTGCTTCAAGTAATAAAGCCATGGAGGCGCTAATTGAAAACAAACGAAAATCGGGAGTATTCTTATCTGTTTTAGGATTTGGATATGGTAATTATAAAGATTCAAAATTAGAAACATTAGCAGATAAAGGCAACGGAAATCACGCTTATATTGACAATATGCAAGAAGCTCAAAAAGTATTTGGTAAAGAGTTTGGGGGCACTTTATATACTATTGCTAAAGATGTAAAAATTCAAGTAGAGTTTAATCCTGCAAAAGTACAGGCTTACAGATTAATTGGTTATGAAAATAGAATGCTTGAGGATGAAGATTTTATTGATGATACTAAAGATGCAGGAGAATTAGGTAGCGGACATACAGTAACTGCGCTTTATGAGATTATTCCAATTGGAGTAAATAGTAATTACCTAAAAGATATTAATGATTTGAAATATACTAAAGCCGAAGTTTCAAAAAAGTTTTCAGATGAATTATTCACTGTTAAATTCAGATATAAAAAGCCAGATGGTAATAAAAGTATAGAAATGGTTCATGTGCAAAAGGATGAACTTAGAGAAGCCTCTGAAGATTTACAATTTTCAGCTTCTGTGGCATTGTTTGGAATGCAGTTAAGACATTCCAAATATGATAATCAATCTACCATAAATGAAGTTATAACTTTGGCGGAAAGCGGCAGAGGTAAAGACAAAGATGGTTATAGAGCAGAATTTATCAGGTTAGTTAAATCTTATAATAATTAGTATAAGCCTTATTAGGTGATTGAATTTTTATTTGAAAGAGAGGAGTGTCTTAAAATGCACTTCTCTTTTTTTTATTAAAATGATAGGATAAATTTCTATACTTTTATCAATCAAACTAACCATTATGAAACATCCATAACTAAATTTTGATGTCTAATAAAAAGATTGAATGGATGTTACATATGACCAATAAAAAACAATAAATATAAGCACATGAAAAAGCTAATCATATTTTTAATTTTCACAATTCAAATACATGCACAGCAAATCCTATCTGAAAAAGAACGTGCTGTTGTAATAGATGAGATTCTTGCCGATAGATTTAATAATCTACTACCAGAATTGATGGATCGTACAGATATTGATATGTGGATATTAATTTCCAGAGAATATAACGAAGACCCTGTTTTAAAAACGATGCTTCCTGCAACTTGGTTAAATGCAAGGCGACGCACAATTATCTTATTTTATAGAAATAAAGCAAAGAATACTATTGATAAGCTAGCTGTAGCACGTTATAATTTTGGTGATAATATATCTTCGGCTTGGGATAAGGATAAAGAACCTAACCAATGGAAACGTTTAATGGAACTCATAGAAGAGCGAAATCCTAAGAACATCGGATTGAATTTTTCTACACATTTTAATATCTCGGATGGATTGGATAAAACGGACTATGATGAGTTTATGCAGTATCTTCCAAAGAAACTTAAAAGCAAAGTAGTTTCTGCCGAGAAATTGGCGACTGCTTGGATTGAAACTAGAACGCCTCGAGAAATGGTAATATACAGACAACTTGTGGATATTACTCACGATATTATTGCTGAAGCTTTTTCAGAAAAAGTGATTACAGCAGGAATCACAACCACTACAGACGTGGAATGGTGGTTGCGGCAAAAAGTAACTAGTCTTGGGTTGGATACATGGTTTCATCCATCAGTAGATGTGCAACGTAGTAACGAAGTTTTAGGAAGTCATATTTTTTCTTTTGATGATAGAACTGAAAATATGACGGTATTGCCAGGAGATCTTTTGCATTGCGATTTTGGTATTACGTATTTGCGCTTAAATACCGATTGTCAAGAACTAGCGTATATGCTTAAACCTAATGAAACTGAGCCACCTATATATTTACAAAATGCCTTTGCTGATGGAAATACAGTACAAGATATATTTACATCAAATTTTGAAACAGGAAAAACAGGGAATCAAATATTATTAAAATCTTTAGAAGAAGCAAAAGCTCAAGGGTTGCGACCTGCAATTTATACACATCCGCTAGGGAGTTATGGGCATTCTTCTGGTCCAACTATTGGAATGTGGGATGCACAAGGAGGTGTTCAAGGTGCAGGAGATTATCCATTATATCCAAATACTGTTTATGCCATAGAACTAAACACCACAGTAAATATTCCGCAATGGAAAAGAGATATACGAATAATGTTTGAAGAAGTAGGGTTTTATGGAGAAAATGGATTCAGATATGTAAATGGAAGACAATCTAAGTTACTTACAATTCCTAGGATTAAGAATCATCAAGGAAACTAAACTACTACGCAGCAAGCTGTGAGGAATTCTTTAGATTAAATGTATAGAACATAAAAAAGCCATTCCGAGAGGAATGGCTTGATAGTAATAAGTTATTTAAGGATTTACAACCAACCATAAGTAAATACTATCCTTCTAACATAAAAGTAGGGAAGATAATAACGTTATTACTCTTTACATTTTCCTTTAACAATTAAGAATTTTGATCTTCTATTTATTTGATGTTTTTCTTTAGAACATTTTACGCCATTACTACATTCATTAAGTAATCTTGACTCACCATATCCTATGGCACTTTCAATACGATTAGGAGCAATATTGCGAGATAGTAAATAATCTCTAGTAGATTTTGCTCTTCGATCAGATAATTTCATATTGTAATTGTCGCGACCTCTACTATCGGTATGCGATTCAATTTTAATTACAATTTCTGGATGATCTCTCATTACGCTTACAATATTCTCAAGCTCATATTTAGCATCAGTACGAATATTCCATTTATCGAAATCAAAGAAAATAGGATTGATTACAATTTCAGAAGGCGTACATAATGGAATTAAATTAAGATCTACATTATGCTTGAAATTATTTTCACTTCCAGCAATCATATGCTTCAAATCATCTTTATAGTTTGGTTTAGATCCTAAGATACTATAGGCTTTGTTACATTCTACTTCATACGTATATGAGCCATCGACAGCGGTAATTACTTCTTGAAGAATTTTACCATTTTCACTAATAATTTTAATAGTCGCACCATTTAAAGGCAACTGTGTTTTAGCATCACGCGCTATTCCACTTACAGTTTGTTTACATTCGTATGATGAGAAACTATATATGTCATCATTTCCTTTTCCACCTTCTCTGTTTGATGAAAAATACCCTGAATCAGTATCAGTGTTGATAAAGAATGCAAAATCGTCTGCACCACTATTAAATGGAGCTCCTAAATTTTCAGGCTCAGCGTTTGCATCTTTAATAACATCAGACTTATAGATATCTAATAATCCTAAGTTTAAATAGCCATCTGATGAAAAATATAGTGTACTATCTTTAGCAATGTATGGGAACATTTCTCTTCCTTTAGTATTGACTGAAGGTCCTAAATTACGAGGACTACTATATGTATTTCCATCATCAAGAATATCAACTATATAAATATCAGTATCTCTATTCTCATCTTTATCTTTAATTTCTACCTTTTGAAAATCTTTAGGGTAACGATCTGAAACAAAATAAAGTTGTTTATTGTCTGGACTTAATGCAGGATGACCTATTGAAAAATTTTCACTATTAAAAGGAAGTTCTTCTATATTGGACCACGTACCATTACCTAAAGAAGCTTTGAATAATTTTAAATGCGTTGTACCTTCCTTATTATAATCTAAACGGTCACGTTTATTAAGGTTGTCTCTTGTAAAATATATTGTTTTGCCATCGTTTGTTATAGCTACAGAGGCTTCATGGAAATCTGTGTTTACTCTTGCCGCATTAATTAAATTAATGTTACTTAAAGATTTAACACCATTTGTTTCACTAACATCTGCTTGGTAAAGATCTAAATAAGGTTCTTCATTCCAAGTGTATAATTTATTTTTAGTATCATCATTGGTATTTCTAGCCGAAGCAAAATAGAGTTTACCATTATATTCAAAACCACCAAAGTCTGAGTATTTTGTGTTAATATCTTCAAGATTAGTAACTTCTACATATACTTTTTCCATAGAAGATAATTCTTCATACTTACTAATATCTATAATAAGAGAACGGCTATCATCACTTTGTAGTTCTTTAAACTTTTTTAACCAAATATCAGCTTCTTTATAATTTTTTAAACTACGTAGTACCTGTATGTATTTGTATATATATTCAGGATTAATATTTGGATATTTTTTTAATGCTTTTTGATACCACACCGATGCTTTTTTAGAATTAGAATTGTTATAATAACAATCACCTAATCTAGTAAGCACATGCTCGCTATCATCTCCATCTTTTACAGCTTCTTCATAAAGTTCACTAGCTCTAATATAAGCATAGTTTTTAAAGAATTTGTCTGCAACTTTTCTTTGCGCAAAAGTTAAAGTACTGCAAAGAACTAATAGTATAAGTAAAACTTTTGTTTTCATGGTTGTTATTTTTTAGAAGTATCTTGGAGATTTTACACGTTTGCTTTTAAAGACCTCGAACATTAACAGAATTTCATGAGTTCCGCTAGAAAAAGGTCTAATATCAGAGATAGGATGCTCATAAGCATAGCCTATTCTTAATTGTTTTGAGACTTGAAAATCGGCAATTGCACCAAATGCACCTGCAGATTCATTAAATCTATATGCAGCACCTAGCCAAAATTTTTCATTGAATAAAAAGTTAGCTGTTAAATCGTAAGATATTGGAGCTCCATTAGTAGCTTTTACTAAAAAGGCTGGCTTAAATTTAACAGTTTTGTTTACATCAAATACATAACCACCTGTTAGGTAGTAGCTTACTCTTTCTAATGCAGAATAATCATTAGTGCCATTATAGTCAGTGTTAAGAATTCTAGGAGCTGATAATCCAAAATACCATTTGTTGGTATGTAAAAAGACACCTGCACCAATATTAGGACTCCACCTGTCTTCAATTCCAAAAATAGCAGGATCGTTTGGTTCAGCAGCTCTTAACTCTTGATCTATACTATAGGATGTAAACCCTCCTTTTAATCCAAATGCTAATTTAGTTTTTGCATTTACATGAATTGTGTATGAGAAATCTGCATAGATATAAGTAAAATTTTCAAATCCTAATTCATCATTAATGAAAGACAATCCTAATCCAACCTTTTCATTTCTCATAGGAGCATGGATAGAAAATGTTTGGGTAGTTGGTCCACCTTTAAGCCCGACCCATTGACTTCTATGAAGCGCAACAAGACTAAGTGTTTCTCTACTTCCAGCGTATGCAGGATTTATTGAAATTGTATTATACATATATTGCGTAAACTGTGGTAATTGCTGACTTATAGCTGAATAAGAGCTAAGCAATACAATGGCAATAATGTTAAACTTAATAAACTTTTTCATGATAGGTTAAATTTATTTGGTTCCTACGTAAATTGGTCCTGCAAAAGGTTTCAATCCACTGTTTTTTAGATTAATAATGTAATAATATGTTCCAGTTGGTACTTTGTCAGAGTTTCCAACAGAGCTGCTATGGGCGAATCCATTCCAGTTATTTTGATAGTTACTAGACTCAAATATTTTAGCTCCCCAACGGTTAAATATTTGAACTTCAACAGTAAATCCACAAGATTCTATCCCTGTAATGGTGAAATACTCATTATATTGATCTCCATTGGCAGTAACAGCTTTAGATATAATTACGCCATCACGATCACTACATGCTAATACAACACAGTCATCATTTAAGGTAATGCTAACGTCGGTTACACTAGTACATACACTAATATTATCGGTATATGTAAAGATGTAAGTGCCTAATTCTAATTCGAAAGGATTAAATAAACTTCCATCAATAGTGGCATTACCTGAGGTTACTTCCCAAATTCCACCAGCATCAAAATCACCACTTAATAAATCAAAGAGATCAAAATTGAAATCATCGCCAATACATAATTCAGTATTGCTACCAGTAACATTAGTATCTACCGTCACAAAAATTGTTTGTGTATAGATAGCTTCATTGGCACATTCATCAGTAACAGTCCATGTTCTAACTATTTCATAGTTTATAGCATTTCCATCATCAGTTGAAGTCTCTTCAAAGGTTACAGTTATTTCAGAAGCACAAGCATCTTCAAATGCTAATTCTGGAATCCCTGGAATTTCACCACACATTACTGATATTTCTGTTTCGAATTCTGTAGTTACAATTGGAGCTGTACTATCAGTTACAGAAATTATTTGAGTGTGTGTCGCTTCATTACCACATATATCAATAGCTGTCCATGTACGCGTTAAGGTATATTCAGAATTACAAGAACCATCTGTTCTTACTTCATTATATTGAACTTTGATATTGTTTGTATCACAATTATCTGTTGCAGTTAATACATCAGCAGTTGGTACAACAGCGTCACATTCTATTGTTACGTCTATAGGTAAAGCTTCAACAAACGTAGGTGCCGTAGTATCTTGCACTGTTATCGTTTGTGTATGTGTTGTTTCGTTACCACATAAATCCGTAGCGGTCCATGTTCTCGCTAAAGTATAGTTAGAATCACAATTACCATCGGTACGAACTTCATTAAAGGTTACAGTAGCTGTACCACAGTTATCTGTTGCAGTTAAAACATCAGCAGTTGGTACACTATCACATTCTACTGTTGCATCGGCAGGTAAGGCTTCAACAAACGCAGGTGCAGTAGTATCTTGCACTGTTATTGTTTGTGTGTGTGTTGTTTCGTTACCACATAAATCGGTAGCGGTCCATGTTCTCGCTAGTGTATAGTTAGAATCACAATTACCATCGGTACGAGTTTCATTAAAGGTTACAGAAGCTGTTCCACAGTTATCGGTAGCAGTTAAAACATCAGCAGTTGGGACACTATCACATTCTACTGTTGCATCACTAGGTAAAGC
>JAADHG010000305.1 GCA_013151975.1 Chlorobiota bacterium
AAAAACTTCAACAATGACTTCACAATTATCAACTCCTTTTACATAGTTTGCTTGTTTTGCAAAAATTTTCATTTTTGGATTTTTTTCAAAAAAATCTTGAAATATTTCTTCAATCTCCATGTTCTTTCTATTTGGTAACTGTGAAGTGATTTCTAATAATTTTTTGTCTCCTTCTTTATCAATTAAAGTTTTAATAAAATCCCATGCTTTTTGAGGTTGTTTGCAGGTATTAAAAACTACAATATTTTTAGGGTCTGAATAAGTGTAAACTGGGCCTTCATGATTATCGGGTACTTGTATTGGAAAAAAATCAAACTCAAAATCGTCTCGTTGTTTAAATTTCTCAACATGTCTTATTTCCCAAGGACCCGTCCATTTGGTAAGTATATCTTCAGTTATAAATCGGTCTTGGCCAGCAGTTAAGCGTTCTTTAGAAAAATAGTCTTTATTATATAATTCCTGTAAAAAGCGAAAGACATCAATAGCATGTTTATTATTAAAAGCTGTTTTGTTATCCTTTACCAGTGCTCCTCCATCAGATGCTGCTATATACAGAGAATAAAAATTGAAAAAACGTTCATACCATATCACTTTTACTGCCGTATAGCCAACCCATTGATCTACATAGCCATCATTATCTTTGTCTTTTTTAATAGCTTTTCCTGCTTGTAAAAAGGCATCATAAGTATTTGGTAATCTAGGTAATCCAAAATCAGTACTCAATCTTTTATTATAAATGGTCATGATTGGATTAATTTTCCACGGAATTTGGTATATATGTCCATCAGAAGATGTGATTTCTTCTATTACTTTCTTAGTACATCTTTCTTCTATAAATTCGGTAAACCCTTCCAAGGTATCTAAAGGCACTAAAACACCTGCTTTTGCGTACATCTCTACACTACCTTGCCACATATTGGCATAAATATCTGGTGTGGTTTTCCCTACTACAGATGCTAAGATGACTTCTTCACTAGTTTGTCCTTCAGGGATTGGTTGAAATCTGATTTTAGTTTCTTGCTTATTATTCCATTGTTCTACAAAATGCTCTGAAAATTCAATTTCACCTCTATTGTTTGACGACCAAAATAGAAGTGTATCATCATTTTTGTTTTTTGAATTATTGCATGAATAAAAAAGCATTAAAATCAATATTACTATTATGTGTTTTTTGTTTATCATAACTATTAAAAACAATCGTATTTTACTTTTCTTGATATACTTTTATATAATCGATTATAAATTCTTGAGGGAAAATTGTATCGTCAACTTCAGGTCCTCCAAAATTCCCACCGATAGCTAAATTGATAATGAGATAAAAGGGTTGATAAAAGGGCCAAATTTCTTCTGTTTTTTCTTTAGGTTTAAAAGTATATACTAGCATATTATCGACAAAAAACTCTATGCTATCTACTGTCCAATTAATAGCGTAGAGATGAAAACCTGTTTCAATATCATTAATTACTGTTTTTTGTGTGTTTATGGTGTTACCATAGCTGTCTTTTGTATGCAAAGATGTAAATACTGTTTTGGGTTCTTTACCAACGTATTCTAGAATATCTATTTCACCACAGGCTGGCCAACCTACTTTATCTATATTAGCTCCTAACATCCAAAACGCAGGCCATAATCCTTTACCAATTGGTAACTTAGCACGAAGTTCAATACGACCATACTGAAATTCTTTTTTAGCTTTTGTAGTTATTCTTGTTGAGGTATATAAAGCATCTTGTTTCTTTGCTGTTATGATAAGCTTACCATCTTTAAGCTGATGATTTTTATTAGTATATAATTGTAATTCATTATTGCCCCAACCACAAAGATTAGGACAGCCATCTCCTAAAGCAAAATTCCAAATAGCTTCATTTAAAATGTCACCATCAAAATTTTCTTCCCAAACTAACTTTTGAGACCGCATACTGCATGAAATCAATATAGACAAACTTAATATGTACAATAAATACTTCATTATTTAAAATAACTCAACTCAATATTAGGTTTTAGATTAAGAAAAATAAATATAGATGCCAACTACTAGAATACAAATAGCTATACCAACATGTTTTCCATACTGCCAATGTGTAATGTCAACTTGTTTAGTATATTCTTGTACATAAGCTTCTTTTCTTGGATAAAATTTACCAATCAATAACATAATAATAACATTTAATACAAATAAGATAGCCATGATATCTAAAAAATGAGGATATGCTTGTGATTCAATTAGTGCTAAAGTATCTTGATTAGTTATGCCAGATTCTGCAGCTTTTTCAAGAGCAGTATTTACAAAATAGGGTTGCATAATAAATTGACTTAAAATATACAATACTGATCCTGTAATAACGCCTATTTTTGCTGCAATAGCAGGAACTCTTTTCGTTAAATAGCCTACTATAATAATTGTTAAAATGGGAATACTATAAATACCATTAACTTCTTGTAGGTAATCAAATAAACTTCCTGCATTGGCAATTAAAGGTGCAATAAACATGGCTGTAATTGCTAAAACAATCCCAAACATCTTTCCATACTTAACAATCGTTTTTTCGTCTGCCTTCTTATTTATATGTTGCTTGTAAACATCTAAACCAAATAAAGTAACAGAACTATTTAGCACACTATTAAACGAACTTAAAATAGCTCCAAATAATACTGCTGCAAAAAAACCAACTAAATAATCTGGCAGTACAAGATTTACCAACATTGGATAAGCTTGGTCTGCATTATCCAAATTTCCTTGAAACAAATGAAAAGCAATAATACCAGGAAGTACCACAATTAAAGGTCCTAATATTTTGATAAAGGACGCTAATAATAATCCTTTTTGACCTTCTTTTAAATTTTTCGCGCCTAAGGCTCTTTGAATTATTTGCTGATTTGTTCCCCAATAAAACAATTGCACTAACATCATTCCTGTAAAAATGGTGTAAAATGGTACAGGATCTGTTAATCCACCCATTGATTTGAATTTTTCAGGATTTTCAATCGTTAACGTTGAAATACCATCTAAAATATTTCCATCGCCGATAGCCATCAATCCAAAAACAGGAATTAAGACACCTCCAATTAACAATCCGATTGCGTTGATTGAATCGGATATCGCTACGGCTTTCAGTCCTCCAAAAACGGCATAAATAGAGCCCACAATTCCAATACCCCACACACAAATCCAAATCGATTGTGTATGTGTAACATTTAATAATTCAGGAATATTAAACATTCCACTAATGGCTAAAGAACCAGAGTACAAAATAACGGGTAATAATACTACTACATAACCTGTTAAGAACAACACAGAAGTTAAAGTTTTTGTAGTAACATCAAATCGTTTTGCTAAAAACTGGGGAACTGTAGTTAATCCTCCTTTTAAATACCTTGGTAATAAAAATAGTGCAGTAACAACCATTGCAATTGCAGCAAGCGACTCCCAAGCCATCACTGAAAGCCCATTGGCATAGGCCGAACCATTTAGCCCAACAATTTGTTCAGTAGATAAGTTAGTAAGCAGCAACGATCCAGCAATAACGCCAGCAGTTAGACTACGTCCTCCTAAAAAATAGCCATCTGATGAATTTTCATCAGTTTTTCGAGTTGCTAAATATGAAATGACTCCTACTAAAAGTGTAAATCCTATAAAAGAAAGAATATTAAGCATTATGTAAAATTTAATTTATAACAAAGGTCTTCTTTTCAACACCAATACCTTTAAGTGTTAGAGATTTCCATGTTGGAGGTAAAATGGGATTCTTTTGAATAATACCTTCATCTGTAAAATGTAAACCACCAAAACCAAATAATACTATTTGAAGCATTCCTCCTGCACCTGTTACAAAATAGGGATTGTTACTGGTAGCTGATTCTGATAAAGCACCAAAAGGAGGTCGTTTATTAGGCTCGTAACTTTCTTTAAAAAGGCTAAATGCCTTCTCTACATTGCCAAGTCTTGCATAAATTACAGCAAAAACAGATTTACCCATTGCAGGACCTTCTTTAGCAAGTTTTGGTTCGTAGTATTTTAAATCTTTAAGCAATGTCTCTTTATCGTTAATAATATTTAGAGGGTATGATAGTAGATTTACATCAGCTTGTTTAATTATTTCTCCTTTGTATTTACTATGTTCCATTGTAGTCCCATTAGGAAATTTGTGAATTAAAATATTGTTAGCAACTATATTCCAGTTTTTATTTGGAGGGATATTCAACTCTTTTGCAGCCAAGATTGCAAATTGTAGAGCAGTAATTGCAGAGCCATTTGTAAATGCATTATCATCTACATTTGGCGCAAATTCATTAGCGCCAACAACGTTCTTTATAGTATAAGAACCATCATTATTCTTGGTTGTTCTACTTACCCAATAATCAGCTATTTCCTTTAGTGTTGGATATCCTTTTTCAGTTAGCCATTGTTTGTTTTTAGTTACCCGATAATAATTCCAAAAAGCAATGGCTACATCTGCTGTGATATGATGCTCAAAAGTACCAGTTAATGCCCAAGCTGGTGTAGCTTCTTCTCCAGTATCATCACTTTCCCAAGGAAACATAGCGCCTTTATAACCAAAATTGATTGCTTTTTGTTTCGCCTTTTCCAATCTATCATATCTATAATTAACAAGTGATCTTGCAATGTTTTGGTTTAATGCTAATAGCGGAGGAAACATCCATAATTCTGTATCCCAAAAAATATGTCCGTTATATCCTTGGGATGATAATCCCATAGGTGAAATGCTTAAATTTGAATCGCTTCTGGAAAACGAATATAAATGATAAAGAGCTAACCTAACATCTTGTTGAGATTGTAAATCACCTTCAATAATGATATCGCCTTCCCATAAATCTTCCCAAAGACTTTTATGTTGATTTAATAAATCTGCTCTAGGTGTTAATAAATTAAATATGACAAAGCGTTCAGACTCATTTTGGGGATCAAAAAAATCTTGCGTAGAACATTGTGCTGCTGTCCATGCAAAATTAAGAGAAGTTCCTTTCTGTATTTCTTTTTCAAAAGACAGTCTATTGTCATATTCAGAAACCTTATTATGGATTAGTTTAGGTCTTTGATTCTCTCTACTAGAATTAATGTCATGCCAAATGAATGTAGCTGAAGTTCCAACAATATGTTTTCCCATTCTGCTCTTCGCAACTGTTTGAAGAATAGGCATTGTGGTTTCATTATCTTTCAAAACCCTAAATGTACTCAATGGATTTTGATATTCAGTAGGCGTTTCTATTTTACCAATTACCTTTACTTTAATTGTTTTTTTAGCATCAATATTAATATCAATATATCCAGAATAAGGTACATTCCGAAGCGCATAGATTGTATATGTTATATGTGCTTTATCTTTAAACTTGAATGAAGTAGTAAATCCTGCTTCTTTCATATTTAGAGTTTGTTTCCATTGGCTAATATTATTTTCTGTTATTTTTTCACCATCAATTTCAATTTCAAGATTCCCAAAATTCATACCAAGCAGAATTTTACTAACATCATGGATACCACCTTTGTCATATACATTATTCAAAATGATATGTTTTACTTCAAAAGGTTTCTCAGAAGGTAAGATGCCAATCCGACCATTGGCAACAACGATACCAGTATAATTTGCAGTGTTGGTTGTAGATATATTCCAACCATTATTTTGTGCAAGAGTAATTGAAATGCTTAATGAAAATAGGATAAAGATTAGCTGCTTCATAACTTATAATAATATTATGATTTTAAAAATAGCAAAGTTTTATTTCCCCCAACTATTATTTTAATAAGATATAGCTTTTAAGCAGACGAAAACGTTTTCGTACTAGAAGTTATTTAAAAATAGATACTTTGGTTTTATTAAGCAGAATAATAACCATAAATCTATTAAATAGGTTTAGTAGAATTTCTTGGAATAACCTTAGTTGCAATTTCTACAATTTCGTGTTTAATTGGTTCTCCATTTCTAATCTGATTGAGTTCATTGTATAATAAGGTAAAGGCCTTTCTACCCATTTCGTATCCGGGTTGATCTACCGTTGATAATGTTGGTGATGTGATTTTTGATAAGAACCAATTGCTAAATCCTATAATAGATATTTGTTCGGGAACTAAAATACCTAACTCTTTAAATCGTATTAAAACTCCAGTAGCTACAAGGTCTGTAAAAGAAAAAATGGCATCAACATCAGTATGATCATTAATAATTTTTGGAGCAATATTATAACCATTTTCAAACGATAAACTATCACTAACATAAACAAGGCTATCATCAAATAAGATGTTATTTACTTCCAAAGCTTTTTTGTAACCCATAAACCTATCTATAGTTGTTTGAGGTTTTAAAGGACCCCTTATATGTGCAATTTTTTTACAACCAGTATCAATTAAGTATTGTGTAGCATTAAAGGCCGCCGCAAAATCGTTAATAATAACTTTTGAGCAATTTACCGATCTGGATATTTTATCATATAGTACAACTGGAACGCCATCATCTATAAGACGATTTATATGTTTATAATTTACAGTCTTATCGGAAAGCGACAGTAAAATACCATCAACATTTTTTTCAATAAGTAGGTTTATTTTATTTTTCTCATCTTCATAGGACTCATTAGATTGAAGTGTAATAACCAAATACCCATGCTCACTCGCAGAATCAATAACACCATATATTATATTTGAAAAAAAATGATGCACAATTGTTGGAATAATCAATCCAATAATTTTAGATTCTTGATTCCTTAAGCTTTGTGCAAATGAGTTTGGTTTATAATTTAAAGACGCAGCCAAAGATTTTACCTTTTTTTTAGTCTTCTCACTAATATCAGGATAATCTTTTAATGCTTTAGAAACAGTTGCAGTAGAGACTCCTAAAGTAGCAGCAATTTTTTTAAGTGTGACTTTAAGCATATAGCAATTTTTTAGAGAATTAAAGTAGATAAAAAAACGTTCTCTTAGTGATAAAAAAACAGATTATTTCAAAGTTTTTGCGAATTGTAATGATTTTACAGGTTAATTATTGTAAATTATGTTGCTTTAAACTCTGAAAAGTAGGAAATGTATAATTTCCGAAATCGTTTTCGGTTGTCTTTTAGACGTTTTTCTAATTTTTTCTTTCGTTTGTTCAAAAAAAAAACAAAATTAGCTACAAATTAATAATCTTCCAAAGATTATGTTTTATCAAAATGTTAATCTATAATTAATTAATCAAAATATGAAAAACAAATTACTTGAAAAGCTAATACTTCCAGTATTTTTACTTCTAGGAAGTATAATTTATGCACAATCAGTTACAGGTACTGTATCTGATGTATCGGGGGCATTGCCTGGAGTGAACGTTCTTATTAAAGGAACAACTACAGGAACTCAAACCGATTTTGATGGAAATTACACATTGGATAATGTCGCTTCCGATGCGGTAATAGTTTATAGCTTCTTAGGCTACAAAACACAGGAAATAACTGTAAACGGACAATCTGTAATTAATGTACTCATGGAAGAGGATACTTCACAATTAGATGAAGTTGTTGTTATTGGTTATGGTTCTGTACGTAAAAAAGATGCAACAGGGTCTGTAGAAACACTTAAAGCCAAAGATTTTAATAGAGGTGTAGTAACTTCTCCACAGCAATTACTTCAAGGTAGAGTTGCAGGTGTTAATATTGTAGCGGCTAGTGGAGAACCTGGTGGAGCATCAAGTATTAGAATTCGGGGTGCTACATCAATACGAGCTGGTAACAACCCATTGGTTGTTGTAGATGGTGTTCCTTTAGATAGTAGAAATACGAGTCCTGGAGGATCTGACGGAGGATTTGGGTCATCAAGTGCCACTAATCCTTTAGAATTTATTAATCCTGAGGACATTGCAAGCATAGATGTTTTAAAAGATGCATCGGCAACAGCAATTTATGGTTCTCGTGGTGCCAATGGTGTTATATTGGTTACTACAAAAAGAGGGCAAACAGGTAAGCCTAAGGTTACATTTTCTTCATCTGTTGGTTTTAGCGAAATTGCTAACACTATTGATGTTTTAAGTGGTGATGCTTATAGGGCTGCTCTTATATCAGAAGGTGGTGCTTTAGCCAATGATTTTGGAGATAGTGTAAATGCAATGGACGCTATAACGCGAACAGGAGTAACACAAACATACAATGTTAGTTTTTCTGGAGGCAACGACAAACATGTATATAGGGCTTCTTTCGGGTCTTTAGAACAAGAAGGGATTATTAAAACTAGTAACTTGAATAAATATACTGCAAGTTTTAATGATACCTACAAGACCATGGATGATAGGTTAAAAATAGATACTAAAGTAATTTATAATTTTAATAGAACATCTAGAGCACTTATTACTGATAATGCAGGTTTTTTAGGAAGTTTAATAGGAACGGCATTAACTTGGAACCCTACACTTGCTTTACG
>JAADHG010000054.1 GCA_013151975.1 Chlorobiota bacterium
TGCTGTGCACAATTTAATGATAGAAGTAAGAGATAGTACACTTAATATTTTCAATAATAAGTCGTTAGCCGATTTAATTTCACAATAAAACTATAAAATTAGATGATTATTAAAAGATTATAATACATTTGTAACAATAATCTAGTAATCCGATAGGATAATAGTATTAATAAAATTAGAATGATTATTGATTGCGCTTTAAGCATAAAATCTAGCCCAAGAGAATGGAGAAAATAATAAACTTGAATTTAGAAGTATTAAATAAAGAACTGAAGGATAAAACGCCCGATGAAATAATAGATCGGGCATTATCATTATCTGAAAACAGGATAGTAACAACAAGTTTTGGAGTCTATTCGTCAGTGCTTTTAAGCACTTTTCATCGTATGGATAAAAATATTGATGTTATTTGGTGTGACACTGGTTTTAATACCCCCGAAACGTATAATCACGCCATTAATTTAATTAATAAGTTTCAATTAAATGTACATGCATATGCACCATTACAGAGTAGAGCATTTATTGAATCAACTTTAGGTTTACCAGAAGTTACAGACCCAAAACATCAAGAATTTACTGAACTTGTAAAGCTGGAACCCTTTAGACGAGCCTTAAAAGAGCATCAGCCAAAAGTGTGGTTTACTAATATAAGAGTAAGACAAACCGAATACAGAAATTCTAAAGATGTATTAAGTTTTAGTAAAGAGGGTATATTAAAAGTGAGCCCTTTTTATTACTGGACAGATAATGATTTAGACCAGTATATGCAGACTCATAATTTACCAAAAAACGAATCTTATTTTGATGTAACAAAAGCACTGTCAAATAGAGAATGTGGAATTCACTTTCAATAGTTAACCATAATTATGCAAAGTTTTAGAACCGAAATAGAAAAACCACTAGTCGAAAAGGATATCATCGAATTAGAAAAAAAGATTCGATTATTTCAAGAAGGACGTATTAACGAAGAACGTTTTAGAAGCTTGCGTTTAGCTCGTGGTGTTTACGGACAGCGTCAATTTGGTGTGCAAATGATTCGTATAAAATTGCCATATGGAAAGGTAACTAGTAGTCAATTGCTTAGAATTTCGGATGTTTCTGATGAGTATTCTACAGGCAGATTACATATTACTACAAGACAAGATATTCAAATTCACTATGTGAGTTTGGACAGGACGCCAGAGCTTTGGGCGCAACTAGAGCGTGATGATGTTACCTTACGAGAAGCATGTGGAAATACCGTTAGAAATGTAACCGCAAGTGAAACTGCTGGAATTGATATCGACGAACCTTTTGATGTGTCACCATATGCGTATGCTGTGTTTCAATTCTTTTTACGAAATCCAATTTGTCAGGAAATGGGTAGGAAATTTAAAATTTCTTTCTCATCTTCCGATGCTGATTCTGCCTTGAGTTTTATTCACGATTTGGGGTTTATTCCTAAAATTAAGAATAACGAAAGAGGGTTTAAAGTAGTATTGGGCGGAGGTTTGGGTTCGCAGCCAAGACATGCTGATGTGTTATATGAATTTTTATTAGCACAAAAAATTATTCCAGTTACAGAAAGTGTACTACGTGTTTTCGACCGTTATGGCGAACGAAGCAGAAGGCAAAAAGCACGACTAAAGTTTTTAATCAAGGACATTGGCTTAGACAATTTTGTAACTCTGATAGAAGAAGAACAAAAAGCATTATCGCAAAAGGAGGTATTTATAGATGTTGAAGCTTTTGAACAAGACATTAATATTCCAAAGGTTAATATTCCGGAAGTGACCATTGAAGACCCAACGAAATTTAATGCTTGGATAAAGACTAATGTCATTTCTCAAAAGCAAGAAGGGCTGTTTGCTATTGGAGTAAAAGTTAAGTTAGGTAATTTTTCAACGGAAAATGCTAGAAAATTAGCATATTTAATTAAAAATTATGCAGCCGATGAATTGCGATTCACCTTGCGACAAAACATTCTTATAAGACACGTAAAAAAAGCATTGTTACCATTCTTTTATCAAGAGTTAAAGGAACTTGGATTTACAGGTTTAGGTTATAATTCTACAGCAGATATTACAGCATGCCCAGGAACAGATACCTGTAATTTAGGAATTGCAAGTAGTACAGGAATGGCTTCTGAACTGGAGCGTGTATTAGTAGAAGAATATCCACAATATCTAAACAATAAAGAAGTCACTATAAAGATTAGTGGTTGCATGAACGCCTGTGGGCAACACAATATGGCGCATATTGGTTTTCAAGGAATGTCTATAAAAACTAAAGAGAAGTTAGTCGCGCCGGCAGTACAGATTTTACTTGGAGGAGGTATTTTGGGTAATGGTGAAGGAAGATTTTCAGATAAGGTTATAAAATTACCATCTAAAAGAGGGCCACAAGCCTTACGTCTAATTTTAGATGATTTTGAAGCTAATCAGATAAAAAAAGAATCATTTTTAGAGTATTATGACAGGCAAGGAGAAAAGTATTTTTATGACTTTTTATTACCGTTATCTGCAATAGACAATCTTGTTGAAAGCGATTTTATAGATTGGGGACATAATAATAAATACATTAATATAATTGGTGTTGGTGAGTGTGCCGGAGTAGTGATAGATTTAGTAGCAACCTTACTTTTGGAAGCTAAAGAGAAAGTTGATTTAGCAAGTGAATCTTTTAAAAACGAAAAATGGTCGGATGCTATTTATCATGGGTATGCAGCTTTTGTAAATGGAGCCAAAGCCTTATTACTTGCTGAAGATAAGAGAACAAATACGCAAGCAGGAATTATTAATCAATTTGACGAAACTTTTATAGAGACTAAAAAAATAGAGTTAAAAACAAGCTTTACATCTTTGGTGTATCAAATAAAAGAGAATGAGCCAACTGTTGAATTTGCTAAAATATATATAAATCAAGCTATGGTGTTTTTTGAAACCATTGAAGCCTATAGGACTAAAGAATTGGAACATGCAGAATAAAAAGACACCAAAGTTAACCCTTGTAGGCGCTGGACCAGGAGATCCAGATTTGCTAACTATAAAAGGGGCTAAGGCCCTAGCTGAAGCAGATGTTGTATTGTATGATGCGCTTATCAACAAACAAATATTGGAGTATGCGCCAAAATCAGCAACCAAAATATTCGTCGGTAAACGTAAAGGAAATCATAGTTTTTCGCAAGATGAAATTAATAATTTTATTGTTAAACATGCCTTTTCACATGGTCATGTAGTGCGCTTAAAAGGAGGGGATCCCTTTATTTTTGGTAGAGGTAGTGAAGAGATCGACCATGCAGATGCTTTTGGTATTACTTGCGAAATTGTGCCAGGAATATCATCATCTATAGCAGTTCCCGCAGACCAAGGCATCTCACTAACTAAACGCGGTGTTTCTGAAAGTTTTTGGGTAATTACGGGTACAACATCTGCTAGAAAATTGTCTAACGATATAGCCTTGGCAGCGCAGTCATCAGCTACAGTCGCCATATTGATGGGTATGAGTAAACTCCCTGAAATTGTTAAACTATTTCAAGCTAATGGCAAGGGGAAAGTAGCTACTGCAATTATTCAAAATGGAACGATGACGAACGAGAATATTGGCGTAGGAACCATTGATACTATTTTAGATGTAGTAACAGATAAAAAACTATCTAATCCTGCAATAATAGTCATTGGAGAAGTGGTAAAACACAGTCACAAATTCAAAGCTTTTTATGAAGAGGTCAGCGTAAATTACACTAATAAATAGAGCGATTATGGGAAGGAATAATCTATATCCAATTTTTTTAAAGATGCATCAGCTTCAAGTATTAATAGTAGGAGGCGGAAACGTAGCGTTAGAAAAACTAACATTTTTATTAAAATCCAGTCCTGATGCAAACGTAACTATGGTTGCCCCTTTTTTTAAAGAAGAAACTAAGAATTTGGCCAATAGATTTGATGTGAAGCTAATTGTAATGGCTTATGATGAATCTTTTTTATATGATAAAGATTTGGTAATAGCAGCTACAAATAAAACGGAGGTTAATAAACAAGTTCATAAGGCCTCAAAAAGAAAAAATCTACTAATAAATGTTGCCGATACTCCAGAATTGTGCGATTTTTACCTTGGTGGGATTGTAACCAAAGGAAACATAAAAATTGCAATTTCTACTAACGGAAAGTCGCCAACGATGGCAAAACGTTTACGTCAATTTTTTGAAGCTGTAATTCCTGAAGAAATAGATGACTTAATAGAAAACTTAAATCAGTTTAGAAAAGGCATTAAAGGTGATTTTGCAACAAAAGTCTCTAAGCTAAATAAGATTACTAAAGAATTGTTAACTGCTCAGCAAGAATAAATAGCTTAAATATTTATATTGTAAATTATAGATGTATTTATCGACTATTGACAAACAATTAATAATTTATAAGAAGTTAAAATGAATTCATCTTTAAAAGAAACAGAAGGTTTTAAAAATTATAATGTTCGTTTAAAAGAGACTATTGAAATCTTTACAAAAAGATTGTTTTATACGCTGTTTGAAAAACAACACAACAATGAAGAAGAATTTTCATTTTTAAAAACTATTTTTTTAGAAGTTGCATCGAAGTTATCTATTGAAAATGGAGAAGCAGTTTGGGATGATTTTAAGACCCGATTCCCAGAAATTAGAAAAAAACTAGATTTAGACGCCATAGCTATTGAGCAAAATGACCCAGCAACTAAAAGCTTGGAAGAGGTGTATTTAGCTTGCCCTGGATTTTATGCCATTGCTATTTACCGTTTAAGTCATGAGTTATATGAATTAAATATTCCTCTAATACCACGAATGATGAGCGAATATGTACATGGTATTACAGGAATTGATATACATCCAGGAGCAACTATTGGAGATTCATTTTTTGTTGATCACGGGACAGGAATTGTAATTGGGGAAACTTCAATCATAAAAAGTAATGTAAAGATTTTTCAAGGTGTTACTTTGGGAGGTATTCAAGTTAAAAAAAGTATGTCATCAACTAAAAGACACCCAACTATTGAAGATAACGTAACTATTTATGCCAATGCCACAATTTTAGGTGGCGATATTAGTATTGGTGCAAACAGCACTATAGGAGCCAATGTTTGGATTACCAAATCTGTTCCGAAAAATTCATTAGTGACCTATCAAACGGAGATTAAAATAAGCACTAAAAAAAATGGGATATAGTAAGCGCATCACAGACCAAATTGGAAATACACCTTTAATTGAAGCCACTAACATTATCCAAAATAAAAATGTTAGGCTTTTATTAAAATTGGAAGGCGATAATCCAGGTGGAAGCGTTAAAGACAGACCTGCATACAATATGATTAATGAAGCTTTAAAACGAGGCGATATTAAAAAGGGAAGCACTTTGGTTGAAGCTACAAGCGGAAACACAGGGATTGCCTTAGCATTTATAGCACAATTATTAGGATTGAAAATGATTTTGATAATGCCAGAGAATTCTACCGAAGAACGTGTAAAAACAATGCGAGCCTATGGAGCCGAAGTAATATTAACTGCTTCAGAAAATGGAATTGAAGGATCTAGAGATTTGGCGTTCAAGCTTCGTGATGAAAAAGGATATGTATTGTTAAATCAATTTGAAAACACAGACAATTGGAAAGCACATTATAACACTACTGGACCAGAGATATGGAAGGATACACAAGGTGAAATAACACATTTTGTTTCAGCCATGGGAACCACAGGAACTATAATGGGAGTGTCGACATATCTCAAAGAAAAAAATAAAAACATAACTATAGTTGGCGTGCAACCAACAGATAATTCAAAAATTCCGGGTATTAGAAAATGGTCTCCAGATTATGTACCAAAATTCTTCGATAGATCTAAAATAGACCAAGTGTTTGAAGTAAGCGAAGAAGAAGCTAAAATCATGACCCAGAGATTAGCCAAAGAGGAAGGTGTTTTTGCAGGGATGAGTAGTGGTGGAGCAATCGCTAGTGCATTGAAGTTGTCTAAAACCATCACCTCAGGTATTATCGTTGCGATTATTTGCGATAGAGGCGACCGCTATTTGTCTTCAGATTTATTTCAATAATTCACTATATAAATTAGGATTTTAAAAAATTAATTACGTTACTTTGTGTCCTAGTTCATTAATGTATTTAAATGTTATCAAGAAAGGCAGAGGGATTAGACCCAGTGAAGCCTTAGCAACCCTTTAGCAATAAAGATAGGTGCTGCATTCTACCTTAATCACAGTTTGATTAGAGGATAGATAACGAAGCGTATTTTTTTAAATACACTTTCCTTTCTTTTTCTTGCTAACATAATTATATATAGAACTTTTTAAACTTTTAAAAAGGACTGTTTATTATGGTTAATATTTGGCAAGACATACAAAAGCGCATTTTAGTACTCGATGGTGCTATGGGAACCATGCTTCAACGCTACAATTTCTCTGAAGAAGATTTTCGTGGCGAACGCTTTAAAGATTATAAATCACCTTTAAAAGGGAACAACGATTTGTTGTCTATCACGCAACCTGAAGCCATAGCAGAAATACATCAAAAATATTTTGAAGCTGGTGCAGATATTGTAGAGACCAACACATTCTCTGCCACTTCTATTGCCATGGCCGATTATAATATGGAAGAATTGGTGTATGAAATTAACTATGAATCGGCTAAAATTGCAAAGCAAGTCGCCAAAGAGTTTGCCAAACAAAATCCTGAAAAACCAAGATATGTTGCTGGTAGTATAGGACCTACCAACAAAACAGCAAGCTTATCACCAGATGTAAACAGACCAGAATATAGAGCCATTACTTTTGAAGAATTAAGAAAATCGTATAAAGAGCAAGTAGAAGCCTTAATCGATGGTGGTGTTGATGTGTTATTAGTGGAAACCATTTTTGATACGCTTAACGCCAAAGCTGCCTTATTTGCTATTGAAGAAGTAAAGGAAGCACGGAATATCACTATTCCAATTATGGTTTCTGGAACCATTACAGATGCTTCTGGTAGGACTTTGTCAGGACAAACTGTTGAAGCTTTTTTAACCTCAATTTCGCACATACCTTTGTTGAGTGTGGGTCTTAATTGTGCTCTCGGAGCTGATCAATTAAAGCCTTATTTGCAGCGTTTATCTAATCAGACAGAGTTTTACACGTCTGCACATCCTAATGCTGGATTACCAAATGCTTTTGGAGAATATGAGCAAACACCAAAAGAAATGAAACAATTAATTGAAGACTATTTGCAAGATGGTTTAATCAATATTATTGGAGGTTGTTGTGGTACAAATCCAGAACATATTAAAGCTATTGCAGAAGTTGCTAAAAAATATAAACCTAGAAGAATTGTCATTCCTGCCTAGGAAGGAATCTCATAAAAAAGGAATAAATGAGTAGAAATAATAATAAATATCTAACACTTTCCGGATTAGAACCCTTAGTTGTAACACCAGAAAGCAACTTTATTAATATAGGCGAGCGTACTAACGTTACAGGTTCTCGTAAATTTTTACGTCTTATAAAGGAAGAAAAGCTCGAAGAAGCTTTAGATGTTGCTAGACACCAAGTAGAAGGAGGTGCTCAAATTATTGATGTGAATATGGACGAAGGTATGTTAGATGGTGTTGAAGCCATGACTACATTTTTAAATTTAATAGCGTCCGAACCTGATATTTCGCGTGTTCCAATTATGATTGATAGTTCAAAATGGGAGATTATCGAAGCTGGCTTGCAAGTAGCTCAAGGGAAATGTGTGGTAAACTCCATTAGTTTAAAAGAAGGAGAAGATACTTTTATACATCATGCAAAACTGGTTAAGCGTTACGGGGCTGCTGTAATTGTTATGGCATTTGATGAGGTGGGACAAGCAGATACTTATCAAAGACGTATTGATATTTGTAAGCGTTCGTATGATATATTGGTTAACGAAGTGCAGTTTGCGCCTCAAGATATTATTTTCGACCCCAATATTTTTCCAGTAGCCACAGGAATGGATGAGCATCGTAAAAATGCTTTAGACTTTTTTAATGCCACCAAATGGATTCGCGAGAATTTACCCTATGCCAATGTTTCAGGTGGTGTAAGTAATGTGTCCTTTTCGTTTAGAGGAAATAATGTTGTTCGAGAAGCAATGCATTCGGCTTTTTTATATCACGCTATAAAAAACGGAATGAATTTAGGAATAGTTAATCCTGCAATGCTGGAAGTCTATGATGAAATCCCTAAAGAGTTATTAGAGTGTGTTGAAGATGTATTGTTTGATAAAAGAGACGATGCTACAGAGCGTCTTTTAGATTATGCCGAAACGGTTAAAGGGCAGCGAAAAGAAGAAGAACATATTGTTCAAGTGTTCAAGAATGGAGGGGTAACGCTTTACAAGAACGCATTACGCATGCACTAGTAAAAGGAATAGATGCTTTTATAATTGAAGATATTGAGGAAGCACGAACATCAGTTTCAAGACCAATTGAAGTTATTGAAGGTCATTTAATGATTGGTATGAATGTGGTTGGTGATCTCTTTGGAAGCGGAAAAATGTTTTTGCCGCAAGTAGTGAAATCTGCTCGTGTAATGAAAAAAGCGGTTGCCTATTTACAGCCTTATATTGAGGCTGAAAAAGATGGTAAAGTAGAATTTGCAGGAAAAATTTTAATGGCTACAGTAAAAGGCGATGTACATGATATTGGTAAAAATATTGTAAGTGTGGTATTAGGCTGTAATAACTATGAGATTATTGATTTGGGTGTGATGGTACCTCTTGAAAAAATCATAGAAACAGCAAAAAAGGAACAAGTTGATGTTATTGGATTGAGTGGTTTAATTACACCTTCATTGGATGAAATGGTGTATGTTTCGAAAGAAATGGAAAAGCAAAATTTTAATATCCCACTAATGATTGGAGGTGCAACCACATCAAGAGCACATTCGGCGGTAAAGATTGCACCAAATTATAATCACACAGTGATTCATGTTAATGATGCTTCTAGAGCTGTTACTGTGGTAGGAAATTTATTAAAAAAGGATAATAAAATTTATAAAAACCAGATTAGAGAAGAGTACGAAAAATTCAGAGCGCAGTTTTTAAGTCGCTCTAAAAAGAAAGAATATATTTCTATTGAAGCTGCACGAAAAAACAAATTTGAAATAGATTGGAATACTACCGAAATTGTTAAACCTAAGCAATTGGGGATTCAAATTATTCAAGATTTTGATATTTCAAAACTTGAA
>JAADHG010000270.1 GCA_013151975.1 Chlorobiota bacterium
TAAAGAAACTTTTGTAACACCAACAGATTACCGTTATCCGTTTTTAGAGGAATAAATGCTGTCACTTAGAGTGATTCCGATAGTATCGGAATTGTATCGAGAAGTAATAAAGGCTATCTAAAAATCATCTAAAATTGTCATCCTGAATTCATTTCAGGATCTATTGAAAATGGATAGTATAAGATTCTGAAACACACTTCGACTCCGCTCAGTGTAAAGTTCAGAATGGCAGCACAAATGTTATTGGCTTTTAGATAGTCTCATTTTTTTTAAAGATTCCTAATTAAAATCCATTAGATTTGTAAGTGTATATATAATGGGAGTATATACACCGGTGAACATATCCCTACGTTAGCCTTCATTATGACCAACCGATAACCAATGATAAAATTCTTTAGAAAAATACGTTACGACCTTATGGAGAAAAATAAAACTGGAAAATATTTAAAATATGCTATTGGAGAAATTGTACTTGTTGTTATTGGAATTTTGATTGCTCTTTCGATAAATAATTGGAATGAAAAAAGGTTGGAAAAAAATGAAGCTGCAAACTATGTTGAACAGATTAAAATTGAACTAGAATCAGACATCACTCATTTTAATAATGATATATCTCTAATGCAAAATTGGTCGGATTATCTAAATAAGGTTAGTGACGGAAAATATAATGAAGTGGACCTATCTCGTTTACTTATTTATCTACCTAGAAATCTTAGTGCTAGAAACTTTGGCATATCCTATTATAAAATGTTAGAATCTGGAATTATAAAACACATTGAAAATAATCAAATCGGAAAAAAACTACAGACGTATTACTTAATAAATTGCTCAGAATATAATTATAGAACTGAATTTCATGCTAATTTCATTTCCGATCATATAGAAGGTCCTTTACTCCTAATGTTGAATCATAAAAAAGATTTTCTTGTCGATCCTCAAGAAGTAATTGAGGAAATGGAAAATGGAAGATTAAAATCACTTGTAAACTGGCAAATCTCCTATTTTGAATATAATTTGAGAAAAAGTAATGAAAATATTATTCAAGCAGAGGAATTGATTAGTTTAATTGATGGAAAATAACGAAAAGTCAATAAGGTTAGAAACCAATTTAGTGTAAAGTCTAATCTTTAACTTGTGTAAACCATGTAGCTTTACGAGACATTAGAAAATTATTAGATATGAAGAACCTTTTTATTATATTAATCTTTTGTTCTATTTATTCTTGTGATAATAGAATAAAACCAGATTCAATAAAACAAATTGAAATAAATGAATTTCAAAAACAATCGGATATTGACTCTGTTAAAGGATTAATATCAAATTCATTTCAAGATATTTGGTCAGATTTAGATTCAACTAAAATAGAGAAATATTATACGAATGACTTTATTCTTCTTGAAAATGGTATAGTATGGAATAATGATTCTGTAAAAAGTCACCTTAATAGAAAGCTAAAAGAAGTGGAAATCTATAAATACAAAAGACTAAATAAATTTGACTTCTTAAAATCCGTACATAACCAAAATACCATTTGGATAGCCTATGACAACTACGGAACTTGGGTAAAGGGTATTGACACATTAGGCTCCGTACATTGGTTGGAAAGTGTAATTGCAAAAAAAGAAAATGGTCGGTGGAAACTTCAGCAATTACATTCAACAACCGTTAAGAACTAATAAAAACGAACCGCCAACACCGTGTAAAATTCATTGCTAGGTTTTGGCTTATTTATGAAAATCCTATCGGATTTTCAAGTTGGTTTTGTACTTGTGAAGTTTATTGCTAATTTCACGCAACGAAATCATAGCCTAACCGTTGCGCTTCATTATGACCAACCTTTAACCAATGATAAAATATTTTAGAAAAATTAGACAAAAATTACTGACTGAAAACAAGTTCAGTAAATATTTAATTTATGCTATTGGGGAAATTGTTTTAGTTGTGATAGGAATCCTCATTGCTCTTCAGTTAAATAATTGGAATGAAGTTCGTAAAATAAGAATACAAGAATTAAAAACTCTAAAAGAATTACGTTCGGATCTATTACAAAATATTAATGACATTGATGAAAATATTACTTTCTTGAAAGTGAGTAAACGAGCAAATGAAATTATTCTTCATCATATTGAAAACAATCTGCCTTACAACGATTCTTTGGATTTCCATTTCGCAAATCTATACCCATTTATTACATTTTCACCTAACCAGACAACTTTCAACAATCTAAAACAAAATGGAATCAATTTGATAACTAATGATTCATTAAGAACCAATATTTCTGATCTATATGGTAACCGTTTTAATGTATACAAGGTTTTTGAGAAAACATACTTAGTAGAACACTACGTCAATTATATTAAGCCCTTATTTATGTCTGAATTTAAAACTTTTAAATTATATGAATCATTTAAACCTAATGATTATAATCAATTTATCAAGAATAAAGAATATAAACAGATAATGAATTATTCTGTTCAAATTTCCGAAACATTTATAAAATTCCAATTACGATTTAAGAAAAGTATAAATGATTTAATCTTGCAAATCGATAATGAGATTGCTGAATCAACGCATATAGAATTAATAACGAAAGGCTAACAAAGAACTGAGCTAAAATCGAGCGTTTTCAAATTTACTTATGACCACAAGACAACATTTATAAAAGAAGTTAAACAAGGTGAGCTGCCTGTTTATAGGTTTTGATTATTGCTTTAAAAATCTCATGGTTTAAATTTTACAGGCAAATGCACCACTTTTTTGGTCTCGAAGAATGCTTCAGTAAAATAGTCGCTTAAATTATATATGCTTACGGACTTATAGTTTTGCAATTCTTCGGTTAAATCGCCTCCTTTTAAATAGAGAATACCGTTTTTAATCTCATGGTTTTGCGTTTTAGCAACTTTTCCTTTTACCCAAGACACAAAAGTTGGCATTGCGGTTACAGCACGACTTATAATAAAATCGTAGGTATCATTAATTGCCTCAACACGAGTATGTGTGGTTTTTATATTGTTTAATCCTAAATCTGAAGCAACACCATTAACCACTTTTAATTTTTTATTGATACTATCAACCAAATGAAAATTACAATCAGGAAACAATATAGCAAGCGGAATTCCAGGAAAACCTCCACCAGTACCAACGTCTAAAATTTTAGTACCGTCTTTAAATTCAATCACCTTTGCAATACCTAGAGAATGTAGTACATGGCGTAAATATAATTCGTCAATATCTTTACGTGACACTACGTTTATTTTTAAATTCCAATCTTGATAAAGAGCCTTCAATTTCTCAAATTTATCGATTTGATCGTCAGTAAGATTAGGAAAATACTTTAAAATGAGCTCCATTAAACTTTAAGATTTCAACAAAAATATACATTTTATGTGCATAATTTTATGAAAACTTTATAAGTTAAGTGTGTTTATTATTTATCTTTGCCAACTTATACAATAATTTATTTTAATTCGTTATAATAAATAAATCAAAACGGATGACAAAACAACTGCTTACTTTTTCAAGAACAGATTCTGCAAAGTTTTTTAAAACACTCAATAAACGTGTTAATAGCTACTTTAAAGACAATAATATTAAACGTACAGGTAACTGGAAACTTTGGTTAAAAACAATTATAATGTTTGCCTTATTTTTAACGCCTTACTTTTTAATCCTTACATTAAATATTCCTGGTTGGGCACAATTACTTTTAACTATTGTTATGGGAATTGGCATGGCTGGAGTTGGTATGAATGTAATGCACGATGGTAATCATGGTTCGTTTTCTAATAAAGAATGGATTAATAGAATAATGGGAAGTAGTATTTATATCCTTGCTGGAAATGCTTACAATTGGAAAGTGCAGCATAATGTACTACATCATACATATACAAATATTCCTGGTCATGATGAAGACCTTGAAGCTGGTCGAATTTTACGTTTTTCGGAACATTCTAAGTGGCAATGGCATCACAAATTTCAGCATTATTATTCAGTGTTACTTTATGGATTATTAACTATTAATTGGGCTATTACAACCGATTTTATGCAAATGAAACGCTATATGAAGCGTAAATTATCCTATGGAAAATTTCCAAATCCTGTATGGAATTGGAGTAAATTGGTGATTTCAAAAATTATCTATGTCACCATGTGGATTGTTATTCCTATGTTAATATTAGATATTTCTTGGTGGAAAATTTTATTAGGCTTCTTTATTATGCATTATGTTGCTGGCTTAATTTTAAGTGTTGTATTTCAATTAGCACATGTGATGGATGAAGCAGAAATGCCACTTCCAGAAGAGAACGGCTCTATGAAAAATACTTGGGCTGTACACCAACTTAAAACTACAGTTAATTTTGGAGCAAAAAGTAAAATTGTAAATTGGTTTACTGGAGGATTGAACCATCAGGTAGAGCACCATATTTTTCCACATATAAGTCATGTACATTATGTGAAAATCGCCAAAATAGTTAAAGAAACCGCCAAAGAGTTTAATTTACCTTATAACGAATATAAAACCACACGTAAAGCCATTATTGCTCATTTTAAGTATTTACGCGAAATGGGAATGAAACCTGCTTTAACAGTCTAATTAGTTTTACCAATGAACCAACTTTCTGATAGAATAAACAATCTATCAACATCTGCAACTTTGGCAATGGCTGCTAAAGCAAGAGAGCTAAGAACCGAAGGCAAAGATATTATTGGATTAAGCCTAGGCGAACCCGATTTTAATACGCCAGACTTTATTAAAGAAGCAGCTATACAAGCCATTAACGATGATTACAATTCGTACACACCTGTTGATGGCTACGAAGAATTAAAACAGGCTATTATTACCAAATTTAAACGTGATAATAATCTCACCTATACCTTACCACAAATTGTAGTGTCTACTGGTGCAAAACAATCGTTAGCAAATGTTGCTGCTGCCATGATTAACCCAGGCGATGAAGTTATTTTACCGTGTCCATATTGGGTAAGTTATAACGATATTGTAAAACTTAGTGAAGGTGTTCCTGTAGAAGTAAAAACATCTATTGATACAGATTTTAAAATGACCGCAGCACAATTAGAAGCTGCTATTACACCAAAAACTAAAATGATTTGGTTTAGCTCGCCTTGTAACCCAAGTGGCTCTGTATATAGCAAAACCGAATTACGCGCATTAGCTGATGTGTTACAAAACCATCCTAATATTTATGTGGTTTCTGATGAAATCTATGAGCATATTAATTTTGTTGGAGGTCATGCAAGTATGGCTCAATTTGAAGATATGTACGACCGTACTATTACTGTAAATGGTGTATCAAAAGCATTTGCCATGACAGGTTGGAGAATTGGCTTTATTGGTGCTCCTTCTTGGATTGCTCGTGCTTGTAACAAAATGCAAGGACAAATTACCAGTGGTGCCAATTGTATTGCACAGCGTGCCGTTATTACTGCTATGGAAGCTAATCCTAGTAAAGTACAATACATGGTGGATGAGTTTAAAAACCGTCGTGATTTGGTGCTTAATTTGTTGAATGATATCGATGGATTTAAAACTAATACTCCTGAGGGCGCCTTTTATGTATTTCCAGATATATCTTCTTTTTTCGGGAAAACATTCAGAGGTAAAACTATAACTAATGCTTCTGATTTTTCTTTGTATTTATTAGAAGAAGCGCTTGTAGCCACAGTTACTGGAGATGCTTTTGGAAATCCAGATTGCATACGAATCTCTTATGCAGCTTCACAAGAGCAACTTATTGAAGCCATAAAACGCATTAAAGATAGTTTAAACTAGAGCAATAACTAAAACAATTGCGAAAACAGAAAGTTTTAAAATGGTCTCTACATGTGAAGTTAATTGATACCTATGGCTTTTTACCGATTGCTTAATACCAAATATAGATTTTGGATTTGAATGAAAGAAATTATCACAAGTTTCTTGCTTATACGTTGAACTTAAAAGTCCTTCGTTTTTAAAAATAAATGGTTCCTTGTTCTGTTTGGGTAATGGTTCAATGTCTTGGTGTGTTAATACTAATTCCATGATTATTTGTTTTTGATTGATTTATACCTATAAGACGTCTTACAAACAAAAATGTTACACAACATTTAATCCAACTGCTTAAATATCTGAGGTAAATATTACGGTAAATATTATGAATATTGATACTTTGGTAGTTTTTGAAATATCAAAAAAATAAATTAGAATAGCAGGTAATATTATCTATTTCGCCAAAAGAATGGCGTTAATAATATAAGTACTGTAAACAATTCCAAACGACCGATAAGCATTAAAAAGGATGCCCACCACTTGCCAATTGTTGGCATATCATAAAAATTATTTACAGGTCCAAAATCACCCAAAGCTGGTCCAACATTTCCTAAACTAGAAGCTGCTACTCCTATAGATGATTCAAAGCTTAATCCTAAAAACGAAAATATTAAAGCTCCTACAATAAAGGACAACATGTACAAGATAAAAAATGCCAAAATATTAAATACAATATTTCCATCTACCGCCTTTTTATTATAGCGTACAGGTAAAATTGCGTTAGGATGTAGGGTTCGTTTAAACTCTAAAAAACCATTTTTAATCATCATTAAATGGCGTGCTACTTTAACTCCTCCAGCGGTACTTCCTGCTGATCCGCCTAAAAACATTAACCCAAAGAAAAGCACCATTAAAAAAGGTGTCCATAGGGTAAAATCGGCAGTTACAAATCCCGTTGTAGTAATAATTGTTAAGACTTGAAATAATCCATGTCTTATTGCACTCTCAGTTTCTCCCCAAACCATTGGATGATTAATAGAAGACATCGTAACATCAGCTTTAAAGTATATAATTAGTGAAGCTATTATTGTAAACAAAATGATAAACTGAAAATATAGCTTAAACTCTTCATCTTTTATCACTTTTTGTACTCTTCCTTTAAATGCAAAATAGCTTAACACAAAATTGGTTCCTGCTAAGAACATAAAAAGCATAATAATATATTGAATGATTGGTTTGCCATTCCAATAAGCTATACTTGCGTTTTTAGTTGAAAACCCACCAGTGGATAAAGTTGCCATAGAGTGATTAATGGCATCAAAAAACGACATACCCGCAACGTTAAGCAAGATGGTTTCAGCTGCTGTATATCCAAAATAAATAAGCCATAAACGTTTTGCTGTATCTGCAATTCGTGGATGTAATTTATCTGCACTTGGTCCAGGAGCTTCGGCAGCAAATAACTGCATTCCTCCAATACCTAGCAACGGTAAAATAGCAACCGCTAACACTATAATTCCCATACCACCAATCCAATGCGTAAGACTTCGCCAAAATAAAATACCTTCTGGTAAAGACTCAATATTATTTAAAATGGTTGATCCTGTTGTTGTATATCCCGAAATGGTTTCAAAAAAAGCGTTTGTAAAACTTGGTATAGCATCGGTAAACATATAAGGTAATGTCCCAGAAAGTGTCATTGCAATCCACCCAAAGGTCACTACAATATAGCCTTCGCGCTTATTCATTTCTTTTTTATGCTTTTTGGTTAAAAGCATACTCAATACTCCAATAGAAATTACGATAAGACCAGCTAATAAAATATGAGACGCTACACCATCTTTATAAATAACACTTATTAAAGATGCCAACAGCATAAAACCACCATTAAACAGCAGTAATAATCCTAAAAAATGAAATATTATTTTGTAGTTTAGTTTCACCTATCAAGTTTTAAAAGAAAAAGCTTTCAACCTTTTTTATAGCTTGAGGCAAACAGCATACTACAATTCTATCGCCAGCTTCAACTCTAAAATCACCCAAAGCAATAATCCCTTCTCCATTTCTAATTACGCCTCCAATAATTGCTGAACGTGGAAAATTTAAAGCTTTTATTTCCTTATTGCACACTTTAGAATTAGAATTAACTACAAACTCAAGAATCTCAGCATCCATATTACTAAGCTTGGTAATTGCTACAACCTCACCTTTTCTAATGTATCTAAATATACTATTAGCTGCTAGTAACTTTTTATTTATCAAGGTATCTATTCCTATAGAATGAAATAACTCAAAATAATCCATATTTTCAACCAGTGCAATGGTCTTTTTAACACCTCTTAATTTAGCTACCAAACAAGACATGATATTGGTTTCAGAATTTCCAGTAACTGAAATAAAAGCATCCATCCCTGCAATATTTTCTTCATCTAAAAGCTCTACATTCCTACCGTCTCCATGAATTACCAATATATTTGGCAACTCATC
>JAADHG010000206.1 GCA_013151975.1 Chlorobiota bacterium
CGATTTTCGCCATTAAATAGGGCATCGCCACCAAAGCGACTCCCTGTTGGTTGCTGATAAGCTGCTTGATATGCCGTTGGTGGTTTAAATAATTCTAATTTCAGACCTAAAACACCTTGGTTTTTTGCAATAGCACGTAATGGACGAATATCATCTAAAACCCAAGCAGCACGACCAAAAGTACCAATTACTAGATCATTTTCTCGTGGTTGGATTACCAAATCTTTTACTGAAACTGATGGAAACCCTTCAGTCCATTTTGTCCATTTTTGTCCAGCGTTAATTGATATATATAAACCATCATCAGTACCTAAAAACATGAGGTTAGGCTCTTCAATATCTTCTATGATTGCTAATGCATAACTCTCAACACCATTGCTATCAACAATACGCTCCCAGGTTTTTCCGTAATTTTTTGTTCTATACACATAAGGTGTATAATTAAATCGTCTGTAATCATTTGCTACTAGAAGTGCTTCACCTTTATTTTTGTTGGAAGTTTTTATTTGAGGAATCCAACTGCCTTCAGGCAGGCCTTTAATATTTTTTGAAACGTCAGTCCAAGTTGCACCTCCATTTTGTGTAAAATGCACACGACCATCATCAGTACCAACCCATAGCATATCTTTTTCAATAGGAGAAGGTTCAATTACCAAAATAGTAGTATAATTTTCAGCGCCTGTAGCATCCATACTTAAGCCACCACTTTCGTATTGTTTTTGTTTTTCAGGATCATTGGTTGTAAGATCAGGAGAGATTATATTCCATGTCAAACCTTTATCGGTGGATTTGTGTACAAACTGACTTCCAAAATAGATGGTGCTATTATTAAAAGGATCAATATTTATAGCCGAATTCCAATTGAATCGAAGTTTAACATTATCATCTGGATGTGTAGGTCTAACGATATAATTATTACCAGTTTGCCAGTCATAACGACTTACAAATCCTTGTTGACTCATGGACCAACCGTAACGTGAATCGTCTCTGTCTGGAACTACATCAAAGCCATCACCAAACGAAATTTCTTGCCAATAGCTATTGCGAATACCTTGAGCTCTCCAAACGTAAGCAGGACCACGCCAAGAGCCATTGTCTTGCATGCCACCATACACATTATAAGGATATTCATTATCTACATTAATATGATAAAATTGTGCTACAGGCAAGTTGCCTATAAAACGCCATGTTTTGCCACCGTCTTTAGTAATATTCATGCCGCCATCATTACCATCAATCATAAATTGACCATTGGTGGGATGAATCCACCACGCATGATGATCGGGATGCACACCATTGCTTACGCCATATGCTGGCATGAGTTGTGAAAAGCTTTTTCCGCCATCTTCACTAACGTTAACATAAGTAAATACCGAATAAATTCTATTCTCATTTTCAGGATCTACACGAATATCAGAATAATAAAACGGTCTGTTTCCTATGCCTCCAGAACCTCTTCCGCTAGAATTATCGTTTACTTTTTTCCATTTAAAGCCACCATCAACACTTTTGTAAAGGGCATTCTTTTTGGCTTCAATTAAAGCATATACAATATTGGGTTTATTAGCAGCTATAGCAATACCTATTCTACCTAAGTTACCTTTGGGTAAACCATCTTCATCACTTAGTTTTTTCCAAGTTTCTCCTCCATCAAAAGTGATATGTAACCCTGAACCTTCACCACCTGATTTAAAAAACCAAGGGTCACGTTTGTGTTCCCACATAGCAGCAATGAGCTTATTAGGGTTTGTTGGATCCATCACCAAATCGGCAGCACCAGTTTTATTATTTGCAAACAAAATTTTGTGCCATGTTTTCCCTCCGTCTTTAGTTTTAAAAACGCCACGTTCAGGATGTTCTCCCCAAGGAGAGCCAATAGCAGCAACATAAACAATATCTGGATTTGTTGGATCGATAATAACACGATGAATATGTCTGGTTTTCTCTAATCCCATAGATGTCCAACTTTTTCCACCATCAAGCGATTTAAAAATACCATAACCTCCATTGAGGCTATTTCTAGGATTTCCTTCGCCAGTACCAACCCAAATCACACTAGGATTTGATTGCTGAATGGCTACTGCACCAATTGATGCAGTGACTTCTTTTTCAAAAACAGGTTTCCATGTAATTCCTCCAGAAGTAGATTTCCATAAACCTCCTGAGGCTGTACCAACATACATTATATCTGGATTACTGGTAACTACATCAATGGCAGTTACACGACCAGACATACCTCCTGGGCCAATGTTTCGGGGTTTCATGTTTTTTACTAAGTCCATTGAGAATTCTTGTGCAGAAAGTAATGTAATGCACAATAGCATTACTAGGGAGATAACTTTTTTCATTTGAGTTTTTAGGTTAGTTATTCAAAGCACTAAAGTTAATGAAAAGTGATTATGATTTTCTTAATGAGATGTTAATGCTTATTAATTTTATATCTCTTTATTTGTTTTGGTTTTAGCCATAGCCAAAAGCCACTAAAAGCTAACAGAATAAGACCTAATGAAGTTATTGAAGAATATAAGAGTTTGACTTTTTCGGACTTATTTTTAAATAGATAATCTAAAATTGAACCGTCGTGAATCATTTCAATAATGTTATCGGTACGTTGCTTAGATGACATTATTTTTCCTGTATAAGAATCTATTTGTAACTCTGTAAAATGATCTTCAAAACGTACTTTAGTAATGCCTTTTGAAGGACGATAATCTATTCTGTTTATTGTTGAAGATAATTGCAAAGAATCAGCATACTGTATGGCATTTTTCTCTATTGTAACTAGTGACACTAATGATTGATTGGTAAATGTACTTTTTTGAGAAGGTGGTTGTAGTTTTAATTCGGCTTTCCATGTGAGGAGTAATCCGGTAATACCAAGCAAGAGCATAAAGATTAGCATAGGTACAGCAATAAATTTATGTAGTTTCCTATAAAAGCGTGTGTCTTTTGCCAATTTTTGTATTTGTTTGCTCAATTTGGAGTTTACTTTAGCTGCCGAAAATATAAAATTTAGACTAAAGTTTTCTTAAATGGGTGTTAACTATTGTGGTGTTCTTAGCGTATTAATATAAAAATTTCGATTTATGACTATTGTAGTTTTATTAGAATTTACAGCTTTTGTTTGCCATTTGTTTGTTGGTTGTATCCATTGCTCTTTATCATCAATAATCACTTGTATAGGCATATCGAAATCATGAACAATGTCAATCCATCTATAACTAAGAATCTTGTTTTTAATTTTATACTCTAATGTTGGAATTCTGATGTCTCTTAAATACTGGTTAAAAAAAGCAGTTAAATCAATACCTGTTTGTTGGCACAAATAATCTTCAATGTCTTGAGTCGTTACAGTTTTATGGTAAAATGTTTTATTCAATCCGCGTAAAATATGTCGCCATTTTTCATCATCTTCAACAAGTTGCCTTAATGTATGTAACATATTTGCTCCTTTATAATACATATCACTAGACCCTTCTTTATTTACATTATAAGGACCTATTATAGGTTTGTCATTACGAATATTTTTACGAGTTCCTATAACGTAATCGGCAGAAGCTTCTTTCCCATAGTAATAATCCAAGAATAAATTTTCAGAGTATGCTGTAAAACCTTCGTGTATCCACATATCGGCAGCATCTTTGTAGGTGATATTATTGGCGAACCATTCATGTCCAGATTCATGAATAATGATAAAATCAAACTTTAATCCCCAACCAGTTCCCGATAAATCTCTACCTAAATACCCATTTTGATATTTATTACCATAAGTTACCGAACTTTGATGCTCCATGCCTAAGTAAGGAACTTCAACCAATTTAAAACTGTCTTCATAAAACGGATAAGGACCAAACCAATGCTCAAAGGCTTTCATCATTTTAGGTGCGTCTTTAAAATGTTCTTTAGCTTTTTCTAAATTATCTTTAAGCACATAATAGTCCATATCTAAATCTCCATTTTCACCAGTATAAGTTTCAGAAAAATGTGCATAATCACCAATATTAATATTTACTCCATAATTGTTTATGGGGTTGCTTACAAACCAGTGGTATGTTGTTGTATTATTATGTTTTTCAGTTTTTCGAAGTCTTCCGTTAGAAACATTTATTAATTCTTTAGGAACAGTTACACTAATAAGCAGACTATCGACTTCGTCGTACATATGGTCTTTGTTTGGCCACCAAATACTTGCACCTAAGCCTTGACAGGACGAAGCAATAAATGGATTGTCATTGCTGTCTTTTTTCCATGAAATACCTCCATCCCAAGGTGCATTTTTTGCTTCATGGGGTTTTCCTTGATAATACACATCTATGGAATTTATATGTCCAACAATTTGGTCTTTAATAAGCGTAATAAAATGTGCATTACCTTCATTGTTTACCTGTAATTCTTTTCCATTTTGAATAACTTTATTAATAATTAAAGGAGGCTGTAAATCTATTTGCAGAACTTGTTTAGGTTGCAATACTTTATACTGAATCGTGTTTTTACCTCGTATGGTTTTTTCATTTGGAGATACCGAAATATCTAAATGGTAATATGTTACATCCCACCATTCACGTTCTGGAGTTATTGAACCTCGTAACGTATCTTGATGTGTAAATGTAAGCTTTTGGGCGAAAAGAGAAGATGAAACAATCAAGGTGAAAAAAAGTTGAGTACAGTATTTTTTCATTTTATAAATGTTTTTTTTAATAAATCATAAGTTAGAAACTTAAACGGTAAAAGTGAGTTGCATCATATTTAGATTTTATTATTTAAAGTAGGTTCAACTTGAAAAACATAGAATTATAGTCAAAACATAGTTAAAACTTAATCTAAGTTGTCTTTCCCGTGAAAACGGGAATCCATTTTATTCTATTTTATTGGATTCCGTATCAAGTACGGAATGACAAAAATATTAGCTTAATTTTTTAAAATTTGTAATTTTCTATTTAAACGTTTTGTTTGGAAACACAACAGGACTTTCATAGCCATCTTTTCCAACTGAAGCTACACCGAAGAAAAAATTATCAATGACAATGCCATCTAAAGTAAATTCGGAAACATCGCCCACATACCGACTATTATCCCAAGTTGGAGACGTAGTATCTCTCCAATAGATTTTATAGCCAACAGCACCATCAACTTTATCCCATTTAAATTTAGCAGCAGGTTTAACAATACCACCAATAGCCAGATTTTTTGGTGGAGGTGGTGCAGAAGCTAAACTCGCCAAATTAATGGCGTTAACAGCGGTTAGCTTTTTAGCATAATCAAAATTTACGTGTTCAAAAGTGTCGCCATACGCAATGCCATTTTCTACACGAATATCTTGATGCTGTTGTGTGTAATTTTCATGGGCCTCCATAATGCGTATGCCTGCAAGACCTGCATCATTAAACGGACGATGATGACCACCGCGACCAAAACGGTCTAAACGGTAAACCATCATAGGATTCATTTCAGGCATATATGTTTTTACATTTTTATGAATATAGCGGGCTAATTGTCGTGAAATACCATCTACTTCACCACCATAAAAGCGACGCATTCTACGTTCACGTTCGGTTTCGGTTGGAGGCACTGGTTCAGAAAAAATTCTAAAGGTTCTGTTATCAATGACGCCATCTACACCTTTAATGTTTCCAATCATATCGTTATTCATAATTCCAATAATATCCCAACCCTTATTTTTAGCATATTCAGCGAGTCCTTTACCGCCATAAAGCCCTTGCTCTTCACCTGATAAACCCAAATAAATAATGCTGCTTTCAAATTGATATTTGCTCAACACCCTAGCGGCTTCAATAGTACCTGCCATTCCTGATGCATTATCGTTAGCACCTGGAGAAGTTGATGTGAAATCGGTTGGGTCTGAGACACGAGAATCAATATCACCACTCATAATAATATAGCGATTAGGATATTTTGTACCACGTTGAATCGCGACAACATTAACTACCCAAACATCATGAACAATACGTTCGTTATCACCTTTGGAAATTAGATTTTTTTGAAAGAATACTTCTAAACAATCACTACAATTGGATGAGATGTTTTCAAATTCAGATTTTATCCAGCGTCTTGCAGCACCAATACCACGTGTTTCAGAAAGTGTATCGCTTAAGGTGTGTCGTGTGCCAAAGTCGACCAAAGTTTTGACATCTTGTTTAATGCGTTCAGCTGAAACGGCATCAATAATATCATATATTTTTTGGTCTGTTTGAGAAAAACTGCTTATCGTAAAAAGCAGTAGAGCAGTAGTTAGTAAATGTTTCATTGTAGTATAGTTTGGTATAGTTAATTTATTGGATGAATGTTACTTTTTTAATTTTGCCATTTTCAACTTCATAAATGGCGACAGCATTATAAATTTTGCCGTTAATGGTTACTTGTTCTTCGTCAATCACTTTGTTTCCAATAACGATTCGATTTTTTATATAAGCATGCAAATCTGGTGTATTTTTAAAGAATTTACTGTAACTTTCTCTCATTGATTTTTGTCCTTCTGATTTTAATTTTTCAGGATAATCATAGAGTTTAATGTCACTTGTATAAGTTGCCATAAAAGCGTCAATATCCCTGTTATTATAGGCTTCAAGTTGTGTTTGTACAATTTTTTCAGCTTCAGAAACCGCTTTATTTTTAGCTGAATTTGAAGCTTCTGAATCTGAAACTTTTCCACCTTCACCAACTAAAGCGAGTTTAGTTCCGTCAGGACTTACAGCCAGACGTGTAATGTTTGTGATTCCGTATTCCTTAAGTGAAGCCACTTCTCTCCAATCTGTATCTTTACTTGGTGTGAATGAATAAAGTAAGTCATCTTTCCCCATAAGAATCGTTCCATTAGGTAACCAGCACATATCTTCAGATTTTGGGAGTGTAGTAGTTATCAATTTTATTTTACCAGAAATAGGGTCTAGTGATTTAATATCCCATAAACTGTCATTTGTTTTAGAGATATAACTTATCAAATTTGTACTAGGAATTTTGTGAAGCGAACGCCCCACTTTGGCTACAATTTTGTCATTTTTTTTATTTTTAATAGTTGTTGTATAAAGCGACATACTACCATCTTCTAAAACAGAAGATGCAAGAATATCTGCATTATACCAAACATGATAGCCAATAATAATATCATCTATTAAAACTTCAGATTCACCATTCCTTAAACTGTACTTGTATAGTTTTTGAGTGCCATCTTTATCCAAACGAATGGCAGAAACTGCTTTTTGATTAGGGATTTTTAAAGGGGAATATTCACTACCTTCAGTAAGGTTTATGTAGACTTTAGAATCGTAATTAATACTGTATTTAACAATATCTGTTTGCCCTTTTCGTGTTCCTGCGTAAAGGATGGTGTTATCATCTAAAAATGAAGGCTGATTATCATAACCTTCATTATTTGAAATATTTTTCATGTTTGATAACTCAAAACCCCCATTCTCGGTGTTTAAATCAAACAAAAAAATATCTGTATTAGGTTGTGAGAAACTGTAAAGCGTAGCTAAAAATGAAAGAAGTAAAAGATAACGTTGCATATTCAAAATTTAAGCACTAAAGTTAGTCAATAAGTTTTTACAATGCGTTTTAAGTTAATATAATGAAATGTTAAATTATCGGATTTGCATTTACATTTTTTAAAAGCCGTATTAAGCTTTTCATTTATATTGATACATTTGTTTCTACTTTAAAATAAGACACCTATGAAATTTTTTAAAATTAGTGTTGTATTATGCTTCTTATTAGGGCACAACATTAGTGCACAAACGGACCTTGTAAAACGTAATACAGATATATTTAGTCCGCTAAGTATTCCTAACGTACAGACGCCATATCGTACACAATCTGGAGAGCCTTCGTCTGAGTATTGGCAGAATGAATCGGATTATAAAATTGCAGTTACTTTGGATGATATCAATCATATAGTTTCTGGACGAGTTGAAATTAACTATACAAATAAAAGCCCTGATAAGCTAGATTATGTTTGGTTACAATTAGACCAAAATAAATTTAATCCTACATCTAGAGGTGCAGCAATTACTGGTGCAATTGGAGGCCGCTTTAGTGGAGATTTAGATGGAGGGTTTAATATTATGTCTGTTGCAGTAAATGGTAAAAAAACGAGATTTATTATTACAGATACAAGAATGCAAATACGATTGGATAAAGCAATTCAATCTAAAGGAGGAAAGCTGAATATTAGAATAGACTATAATTTTAAGATTCCAGAATATGGT
>JAADHG010000047.1 GCA_013151975.1 Chlorobiota bacterium
GCAAAAGAAAAATATAAAAAAAGCACTTAGATTTTGGAAGTAGTTTAGTTAATCATTTCTTTTATTTAATTCTCTAAGTTTAATGTATTTTAAGAAAGTAACATTAAATGTTTGTACACAAATAATAAACCCATTCAGACCATCTAAAAACCCTAATCTTAGAAAATAAGCTTTAAAAAAAGCCCAAGACGGTCTAAAAAGTATTTTAAAAATTGAAGATTTTTTTCCAAGCTTAAAATAAGATTCAGCTGCAATTGTAGAAAAATTTTCTACCTTTTGGTTATGTTCTTGATAATTAGCATAAATCCAATGGAGTAAATCTCCTTTTAGTTTTTTATGAGTTTTCCCTTTTTTAAGCGTGTAGCTATCATGAGGATTTATACCTTTCCATTCACCACTATCTTTTTTGAAAAGTCGCAATTTTTTATCGGGATACCAATCGGAATGTTTAATCCATTGTCCACAGTAATTATTTAATCGGTTACAATAATAACCATCATGTTCACAATTTTGTTTTACTTCTAAAATTGATTTTTTGAGTTCACTTGACAATGCTTCATCGCCATCAAGAGATAAAATATATTCGAATTTAGCTTTAGAAATAGCATAGTTTTTTTGTTCAATATAACCTTCAAAGGAGTGTTGCAAAAATGTAACATTAAATTGTTTACAAATTGCCTCTGTTCTATCTGTTGAGAAGGAATCAATTACTACTATTTCATCTACAACATCAATTAATGAAGTCAGGCATTTTTCTAAATGTTCTTCTTCATTATAAGTAATAATTATGCCAGAGATTTTTATATTAGAACTCATATTGATTCGTAAATTTAACCTTTTACTTGAGTAAATGGTTTATTGTAACTCTTGATAGTAAAGTAATTTAAACGTTTTCTTATTTTGTATTTCCGAATCAAATTTAAAGGTTTCGATTTTAAATAAGATTTGTCTTTATGTAAAAAATCAATGGATGTATCTATAACTCTTTCACTTGATTTTCCATCAAAATATGGATGCAAATCAAGAATAAACGATTGTATCTTAGATAAAATAGTTTCTGGATAGGTTAGAGCTAGCTTAAAAGCATTTTCAATGTCTTCAACGTGTTCAACATTAATTAAATAATCTTCTTTCCTGTGATTTTTGAAAGTTACGACAGGTTTTTTTTGTAATAAAAATTCCTGAATAGCTGACGTCGTGTCAGCAAACATAATATCTGCTTTTTTAAATAATGGAATAAGGTTTGTTGTATTATAAAAAGTAAAACAAGATGCTTCTAGAGCAGCCCATTTATCAACAATATGTTTAGGTATTTTAGGGTGTAGCACCATTGTAAAATTATAATTCTCAGTTTTAACAAGGCGTTTAATTTCTTGATAAACATCTTCATTATGAGCTAGACTTAATCGTTCTGTAAATGTTGATGCAATCATAATTGTAGGTATAGTATTCTTTGGTTTTTTTTCTATTGGGAACAAAGGATCTACCTTTGACCAACCAGTTTCTATAACCTCATAATTTTTATGCTTTTTTTGAAGCATTTTAAAAATAGAAGTTGTACTTGGTCCTTGAGTGCAGTATAAATCAAATAATCCTCTGATCCTAAAGTGATCTTTTTTAAATGATCTTTTTTCAGCATTGAAGCCATGAAAAACTTGAACTTTTAGCGCATTAATAAAGTCTGGTACACTATCTGAAATAGTTAATATTATATCAGGTTTATAGTTTAAAACGTCTTTAATGTCATTTAAAATATTGGATTTATTATGCAATGCTGTTTTTCCTTCTTCTAAATCACTAAACCATTTTATAGTAAAACCGCGTTTAATAATTTCTTCTTCCAAAGGATTGCCAATTGGAACGGAGTAACTGTAAGAGATGTAAATTAAAAATTTATACGGCAACATCATATTCTCTTAATGCATCGTTTAATGATGTTTTTTTGTTTGTACTTTCTTTGCGTTTTCCAATAATTAAAGCACAAGGCACATTATAATTTCCAGCTAAAAATTCTTTTGTATAACTTCCTGGAATTACTACAGATTGTGCAGGTACTCTACCTTTCATTTCTATGGGGTTATCTCCAGTTACATCAATTATTTTGGTAGAAGCTGTTAATACTACGTTTGCACCAAGTACAGCTTCTGTTTCAATATGTACACCTTCAACAACAATACATCTAGACCCAATAAACGCATTGTCTTCTATAATAACAGGAGCTGCTTGTAAAGGTTCTAAAACCCCGCCAATACCAACGCCTCCAGATAAATGCACATGTTTTCCTATTTGAGCACAGCTGCCTACAGTTGCCCAAGTATCAACCATGGTACCTTCATCAACATAAGCACCAATATTTACATAACTAGGCATTAAAATAACACCTTTAGAAATGTAAGCGCCATGACGTGCAACAGCATGTGGTACAACACGTATCCCTTTTTCGGCATAGCCAGTTTTTAACGGAATTTTATCATGAAATTCTAAAGGGCCAGCTTCAATGGTCTTCATTTTTTGAATAGGGAAATAGAGTACTACAGCTTTTTTAATCCATTCATTAACTTGCCATCCATTTACGGTTGGCTCAGCGACTCTTATTTTACCATTATCTAATAAATTTATAACTTCTCTTATAGTAGAAATAGTGAGCTCTTCTTTAAGTAACTCACGGTTTTCCCAAGCATTTTCTATAATTGTTTTAATTTGATTCATGGTCAATTAATTTAAACACAAATATAAAGGTATAATTTCTATATTTAATGCTTGTGACTTTTATTAAATGTGAGTATCTTAATAAATATATTGTTAAATATAATCCTTAAATTGATTGCGTAATAATTGGTTAGTTATTTCTTAAACTATTTGTCAATTGCTAGTTTTAGGAATTATGTATAATAATAGCCAATGCGAAAACTCTCTAAGGTTTTAGAGAGTTTTTTATTTAACTTTACTAAAATTTAAGAATGGGAAGAATTTTAGCTATAGATTATGGGGGAAAGCGTACCGGAGTTGCTGTAACGGATGAGTTACAAATAATAGCTTCAGGATTAACAACGGTTGATACTAAAGAACTCTTACAGTTTTTAAAGAACTATACTAGAACTGAAAAGGTCGAGTTAATTTTAATCGGAGAGCCAAAACAAATGGATTATAGTCCATCTGAAAGTGAAGCTTTAATTAGACCATTTATAGCTAAATTGAAAAAACAATTACCAGATATACCGATTCAGAGAGTTGATGAAAGATTTACTTCCAAAATAGCTTTTCAGACGATGATTGATAGTGGCTTAAAAAAGCAGCAGCGAAAAAATAAAGCCTTAATTGATGAGATTAGCGCAACACTGATTTTGCAGAGTTATTTGTATTCAAAGAGATAGTTTTTTGTTAAAAATACTTTACTAAATAGGTGAATTAATATTGTTTTTTGTTTTATCTTTATAGAACATAAAAACTCTCTCATGAAACATAAGTACTTTTTTTTATTTTTAATTACGATTTTTGGTTTCCAACAAGCTTCGTCGCAAGCTTGTCCAGACAATTCATTCATTATACCTTCAACGCCAGAAGAGGTACTCTTTGTTTTTGATTTACCTGGACCACCTTGTGCTAGTAGACCTAGTGCAATTGTAATTGATGGTAGTGCATATACGCTAGGGAATTGTGATACGTTTTCGTCTAAGTATCAATTAGCATCTGGGAGTGGTGTTATAGATCCAAATTCATACTCAGTAACTTATGGAAGTTCAACATGTGATTATACTAACGGAATTCTAGGTATAGATGATATTTTTTATATAAATAATAAAACGATACAACTTTCCCCTAATCCTATAAAAAATGCTAGTGTTTTAAACATCAATTTTGCTTTAAATATGTCAGCAAAAATTAATGTTTATAGTCTAGACGGTAAATTGGTTTTAAGAGATCAACTCAATAATTCAAAATTTAAAGATATTAATATATCAAGTTTATCAAATGGTATATACCTATTGCGATTAGAAACGGATAATTCTTCTATTACTAAAAAGTTTATTATACAGAATTAAGTTGAATTTAAAATAATTTTTAAAAACTCCTTTCTTAAAGGAGTTTTTTTTATGCTTAAAAACGATTAAAAATTTATAAGAATTGTATTTTTGCAATAATTATTAAAAAACAAAAATGATATTACCAATTATCGCTTATGGAGATCCAGTTTTAAGAAAAAAAGCTATTGATGTTTCTCCTGATTACCACAATTTTAGTGAGCTTATTGAGACAATGTACGAGACTATGTATAATGCTTATGGGGTAGGTTTGGCAGCGCCACAAATTGGATTGTCAATTCGTGTTTTTATAGTTGATGCCTCGCCTTTTGCTGAAGATGACTCACTTTCAGTTGAAGAACAAAATCAATTAAAAGATTTTAAATGTACATTTATCAATGCTAAAATATTAGATGAAACAGGTGACGAGTGGACTTTTAATGAAGGGTGTCTAAGTATTCCCAACATAAGAGAAGATGTTATTAGAAAGCCAAAAATAAAGATTCAATATCACGACGAAAAGTTTAAAAAGCACATCAAAACCTTTGATGGCTTATTAGCCAGAGTTATACAACACGAATACGACCATATTGAAGGTGTTTTGTTTACCGATAAAATTTCTAATTTTAAGAAACGTTTATTAAAGGGTAAATTGGCGAACATTTCTAAAGGAAAAATTAATATAGATTATAAAATGCGTTTTCCAGACGCAAAAAAAAAGCGATAATACTTTGATAAGTACTGCAAACCAATGATATTTGCCGCTTTAAAATGAAAAATTACTATGAGTTTAGAAAGTATTTTAGCAATTGCTCAAAAACCAGGATTGTTTAAGCTGGTTACACAAACTAGAGGAGGGTATATTGCTGAATCTTTATTGGATGGAAAACGTATATCTGTAAACTTACGAAGCAATGTTAGTTTGTTAAGTGAAATAGCCATTTATACCTTAACAGAAGAAGTTCCATTGCAAAAAGTATTAAGAAAAATAAAGGAAAAGGAGAATGGCGAAACCACAAAGATAAACCCTAAAGACAGTAAAGATATCTTGGAAGAATACTTTTTTGAAGTACTGCCAGATTATGATGAAGATAGAGTCTATCCAAGTGATATAAAAAAAATAGTACGTTGGTATAATATATTACAGGAGCATAAAATGCTAGATTTGCTTGAAGAAGAAAGCAATGAAGAAGAGTAACAAAGAAACAGCTTTTAAAGCTGTTTCTTTGTTTTAGGCTAATTTTAGGATAGATTTATAAAAACTCTATTTGTTGAATAAGATGAGTTAATGCATCTAAAATGATTTCAAAAAATAAAAAAAGGGGAAGAGTTCCCCTTTTTATTTGAAACCTTTTAACGAAAGTATTTTTAAATCCCTCTAAAATATATAGCTAAAAGTCCCAACTATACAGCAAAATGTAATTACTTATATAGCAAGTTAATAACACCTTAAAAATAATTCATTTGGTTCGTTTAGAATCAATTTTATAAAACAACTTATTAACAATTTTGTGTTAGATATTAATTTTTAAATCAAAATTAGTAATTCTAAAGGCATAAGTTACCTTTGTTGTTTTGAAAAAAGTTTTCGTGTTATCTATCTATACTAAAGAGTTTAAATACAATTTAAAACTAGCAGCACCAGTTATGTTAGGGATGCTAGGTCATACTTTTGTGAGCTTTGTTGATAACATAATGGTAGGCCAATTAGGATCTGCTGAACTTGCTGCAGTATCATTGGGTAACAGTTTTATTTTTATAGCAATGTCACTAGGTATCGGCTTTTCTACAGCTATAACGCCATTAATAGCTGAAGCAGATTCTGAAAATGATTTTAAAAAAGGAAAGTCTTCATTTAAACATGGTCTTTTTCTATGTATAGTTTTAAGTTTGGCATTATTTGGAATAATACTATTGGCAAAGCCATTAATGCACCTTATGAAACAACCAACTGAAGTTGTTGCTCTAGCAATTCCTTATCTGGATCTAGTAGCGTTTTCGTTAGTGCCATTAATTATTTTTCAAGCTTTTAAACAATTTAGCGACGGTTTGTCAATGACTAAATATCCTATGTATGCTACAATATTGGCTAATATTGTAAATGTTGTTTTAAACTATTTGTTGATTTTTGGAAAATTTGGGTTTCCAGAAATGGGAATAGTTGGAGCTGCAGTTGGTACTTTGGTTTCAAGAATTATTATGTTGTTCTTTTTGTGGTGGCTGTTACAAAGTAAAGAAAAGTCGAAAGCATATGTTACCAATATTAAACTATTTGTATTGGAACATAAAATGATAAAAAAAATAATTAATCTTGGGTTTCCTAGTGCCATGCAAATGTTCTTTGAGGTCGCTATTTTTACAGGAGCAATTTGGCTTAGTGGTTTGCTCGGTAAAAACCCCCAGGCAGCCAATCAGATAGCACTTAATTTATCCTCCATGACCTTTATGGTCGCCATAGGTTTAAGCGTTACCGCAATGATAAGAGTAGGTAACCAAAAGGGATTACAGAATTTTAAAGAATTACGTCGCATTGCGTTTTCAATATTTTTATTAGGGCTTTGTTTTGCTTTTATTTTTGCAATTTTATTTTTAGTATTTCACCAAGTATTTCCAAAACTGTATTTAGATATGGATGATGCTAAAAATTTAGTAGATAATACCGAAGTAATAACCATTGCGGCTAAATTGTTAATAGCAGCCGCAATATTTCAATTAAGTGATAGTGTACAAGTTATGGTTTTGGGAGCACTTAGAGGTCTTCAAGACGTCAAAATACCAACCTTAATTACATTTATCGCATATTGGGTAATTGGGTTTCCTATTAGTTATTATTTAGGAAAACAAGAAGCTTATGCAAGTTTCGGAATTTGGTTAGGACTTCTAGTTGGACTCACATCTGCAGCAATTATGTTGTATATTAGGTTTAATTATTTAACAAAACGATTGATTAAAGAAAAATTTCTAGACAATAACGTTTAGATTTCCATTAAATTTGTATTTCTTACAAAAGCGCGAATCTATAAAACAAGATATAATATATGAATCTTCCAAAATTTATACTAGGAGATAATACCGATTTACCTAATGCTATTTTTGTAATTCATACAGATTTTCCAAGGTTTATTATTAATCTGGAAAATGATGAAGTAGAATGGCTAGAAGATTTTGACCAACATGATGAAAAGGAATTATTAAATGAAACTGAAGCTTTGATAGAAGAAGCTTCACAGTTTTATGATAGAGAAGTATCACGTTACGATAATTAGTTAATATGCTGGATCAATTGCTTCAATACGATAAAGAACTATTCTTATTTTTAAACAATTTAGGAAGTTCAACTTGGGATGGGTTATGGCTTATAATCACAAATAAGTTTACTTTCATTCCGTTATATGCCATTTTATTGTTTTTTATTTATAAGCGTTTAGGGCTTAAGGTATTATTGTTAACTATTCTAATTGTAGCAATAATGATTGCATTTACCGATCAAATTACAAACTTGTTTAAATATATTATTGTTAAACGACCAAGACCTTGCAGGGAAGAGGAACTACAAGGTATTATGCGTTTTGTTGCTCCAAGATGTGGAAGGTATGGTTTCTTTTCAGGGCATTCGGCTAACTCAATGGCAGCAGCAGTATTTGCAGGTTTACTACTGAAGCCTTATTATAAAAAGCTAATTTTTATCTTGCTATTTTGGAGTGCAACAGTAGCCTATAGTAGAATTTATGTTGGTGTTCATTATCCGTTAGACATTATTTGCGGAATGACGTTTGGAGCTCTTACTGGATACGGATTTTACAAGCTTCAAAGATATTTGAGGCAGCGTTTTATTTCTTAGTTAGAATATAATAATTACTTACAAGTCTTTTTTTGTAACCACGTTTATTTGGCGCATTTCTGTTCAAGTCATAAGTATCACGTTGTTCCATAATATAATTGTTTTTTAGCAGTGATTCATCTTCAGGATTTAAATTGTTTGCTAACAGTCCAAAGCTATGTTCATCTGGAAAATTATAAGTAGAATCATTAATTTTTATAGAAGGAATTTTATCACCAAATTGCCAAATCATTTCAGGTGAAACAGTATTAAAACTATAAACATTTAAGTCTTCTTTTTCAGCTTGCTGTTTTAAACTTGAAATAGAAT
>JAADHG010000297.1 GCA_013151975.1 Chlorobiota bacterium
TCCTCTTTATTGAAAAATTTAATTATTCGGTTAGGAAAGCTATCAATGACCTCTAATTCAACATATCTGTTTCCATTAGGAAAGAAATAAGTCGAATGTGATTTTGGAAGCTTTATTTCTAATTCAGGATTAATTTTTAGCCATTCTCCAGATTTTCCATCTTCTTGGTAAAAGACATAATTTTCATTCCTAAATTTTCCATTAGAAATATCGTCTTTACAAGAAGAAAAGATTATTAAAAGGAGTAAGAAGTACTTTATTTTCAATTTAGTAGATTAGTTTGGTTCAAATTACAAACAATGTTAAGATAAAAAACGTTTCAATGTTTGTTTATCGACAGTTAAACGAAGTTAGTGTATTTTTCTTACAAAGTCAATCATTCAGGAAACTTCGCTCTAATCTTATCCAAACCTAAATTATGAATGCTACCAATATGTGTGTGTTGCTTAGACCTATCGGGTTTGTACGTTCCTGTTTGTACTTGCGCTCCTATATGTTGGTAGGCTTCTCTAAACGACATACCATCAACCACCAAATTATTAATACTATCTACCGTAAAAAGGTATTTGTATTTGTCATCGTTTAGATTAACATCCTTTACAATAACCTGCTGAATAGCATAATTAAGAATATCTAAAATAGCAGTTACGTCTTCAAAAGCCATAATCATATTTTCCTTTAACAACTGAAAATCGCGATGGTAACCACTAGGTAAATTATTGGTAATTAACAACATTTCTGTATGCAGGGCTTGAATTTTATTACACTTGCCTCTAATCAATTCAAACACATCTGGGTTTTTTTTATGTGGCATAATACTACTCCCTGTGGTGAGTGCGTCTGGAAACGATATGAAATCAAAATTCTGGCTCATATATAAACAAACATCCATGGCAAATCGCCCCAAAGTATTGCATAAACTTCCTAAAGATGTGGCAATAGTACGTTAATAGTACGTTCGCTTTTACCACGACTCATTTGTGCAGCAACAACATTGTATTTTAATGTAGAAAATCCTAATTCTTGTGTTGTAAAATCTCTGTCAATAGGAAACGAACTGCCATAACCTGCTGCCGAACCTAAGGGGTTTTGATCTACGGTTTTTAACGCTGCATGCAACAAATACACATCGTCAATTAATAACTCGGCATAGGCTGAAAACCACAACCCAAATGATGATGGCATTGCCACTTGTAAATGTGTGTACCCTGGAAGCAAACTATCTTTATGCGTATCGGCGAGTTGGAGCAGTGTATTAAATAGAACTTTAGTTTTATCATAAACCAGCTTTAGGCTGTCTTTGTAATACAATTGTAATGCCACCAATACCTGATCATTTCTTGAGCGTGCAGTATGAATTTTTTTTCCAACATCTCCACAGGTTTTTGTGAGCTCGAATTCAATTTTTGAATGCACATCTTCAAATTGAGGTTCGATTACAAACGTATTGTCTTTAATTTGCTGTTGCAGATTGTTCAAACCTTCTTCCAGTTGTTGCAATTCTTCAGCAGTAATAATATTGATGCTCTCCAACATTTTAGCATGTGCTAAAGACGCTTGTACGTCATATTTTGCAATATGTAAGTCTATTTCCCGATCGTTGCCAACCGTAAATAGTTCTATTTTTTTATCGATTGATATTCCTTTGTCCCAGAGTTTCATTTTTAAATGTTTACTTGTTAATGCGTTAATTTGTTTATTCGATGACCTTCTTCAACAATTCTATATAAATAGCGATGCCTTCTTCAATTTCATTGATGTAAATAAATTCATCGGCAGTATGTGAACGCGTACTATCTCCTGGTCCTAATTTTAGAGATGGACAGCTCAATACTGCTTGATCTGATAAGGTTGGCGAACCGTAGGTTGTTCTTCCTAAAGCAATTCCTGCCTTTACAAGTTCATGTTCTATTGGAATTGACGATGCATTTAATTTTAAACTTCGTGGCACTATACCATCACAAGGTGCTTCGTTAGTTAGTATCTCTGCTATTTCAGTATTTGTGTAAGCATCATTTACACGAACATCTATCACTAATTTTACATCGGCTGGAACTGCATTGTGTTGTTTCCCAGCGTTGATTTGAGTGACTGTCATTTTTACATCCCCTAATGTTTCCGAACTCTTTTTAAAATGAAAACCTTGAAACCATTTTAAGACCTCAATGGTATTATAAATGGCATTATCATTATTAGGATGTGCTGCATGACTTGGCGTGCCTTTAACCATTGCATCAAAAACCACCAATCCTTTTTCGGCAATGGCTAAATTCATTAAGGTTGGTTCTCCTACAATAGCTACATCAATCTTTGGAATGACATTTAGCAAACTATTCAATCCGCTTTTGCCACTATTTTCTTCTTCGGCTGAAGCCACAAAAACCAAGTTATATTTCAGATGCTTTTCATTATAAAAATGGGTAAACGTTGCCAATAAAGACACCAAACAACCCCCTGCATCATTGCTGCCTAAACCGTATAATTTTCCGTTTTCAACTACAGCCTTAAAAGGATCTTTGGTGTAACCATTATTAGGCTTTACCGTATCGTGATGCGAATTGAGCAACAGTGTTGGTTTAGTTTCGTCGAAATATTTATTTACAGCCCATACATTATTCACTGTTCTATTAAAAGGGATATTTTGCTGTTTGAACCAGTTCTCAATAAGCGTAGCTGTTTTATCTTCTTCGGAAGAAAAAGAAGGCGTCTCAATTAAATTTTTGAGTAAGGTTATCGCATTTGTTATTAATCGTTCTTGTATCATTTGGCTGTAATTGTTGTGAATTTTAATTTTGAATTAAAAAGCATTTCTGGTTTCCCAATACACACTTTGTTTACATTATGCGCTATTGCATGAAAGCAGTTGTCTAATTTTGGCAGCATACCATCGGCAATAGTGCCTTGGTCTTTTAAGATTTGATAATTTTCGGTAGTTATATTTTCAATCACTGAGGCATTATCGTCAATATTTTTAAGCACTCCGCTTTTTTCAAAACAGTAGTATAATTCGGTTTTATAAGTTGCTGCAAAAGCGATTGCCAGCTCAGAAGCAATAGTATCAGCGTTGGTATTTAGCAATTGTCCGTTTGCATCATGTGTAATAGCACAAAACACAGGCGTTATATTGTTATGTAACAACACATCTGTTGTTTCTGAATTTACACGTATCACATCTCCAACATATCCAAAATCTACCTCTTTTACAGGTCGTTTTACAGACACAATCGTATTGCCATCTGCTCCCGAAAACCCAACTGTATTACATTGCTGTGCTTGTAATTTTGCAACAATTGTTTTGCTAATTTTTCCTGCGTAAACCATAGTAATTATGTCTAATGTTGCTACATCAGTAATACGTCTGCCATTACTCATTTTAACTTCAATATTCATTTTATTAGCTAATTGGGTTGCTAATTTTCCGCCACCATGAACTAGAATTTTGGATCCTTTTAACTTTGAAAACTCTTTTAAAAAAGAGTGTAACGCATCTTCGTTATCAATAATGTTTCCTCCTATTTTTATGATTTTTAGTTTTTTCATAATTTTAAACTTAAATAGGTTTCGACTGCGCTCAACCTGACATTTTATTATAAATTTTCTAATATTTTCTTTAAAACAATTTGTGCTGCAAACGTTCGATTATTGGCTTGTTGAATCACTATAGATTGCTCACTATCTAAAACAGCATCCTCAACAACCACATTTCGTCGCACTGGTAAACAATGCATAAACTTGGCTTTCCCAAGCTTCTCTTTTGTCATCATCCAATTAGTGTCTTCACTTAAGACTTTCCCATAATCATTATAACTACTCCAATTCTTCACATACACAAAATCGGCATCCTTTAAAGCATCTTTCTGATTGTAATTAATTGGTGTGCCTTTTGTTATATCTCCACGCAACTCATAGCCTTCAGGATGGGTAATACTAAAATCCACATCTAGCTCTTGCATCATTTTTACGAACGAATTTGCCACAGCATGCGGCAATACTTTTGGATGTGGCGCCCAAGACAATACTACTTTAGGGCTTTCCTTTGTTTTTAACTCTGCAATGGTAATGGCATCTGTTAATGCCTGTAATGGATGTGCAGTTGCGCTTTCCATGTTTACAATAGGCACAGATGCATATTCTATAAAGCTATTGAGTACAAACTCTTGCTCATCTTTTTGCTTATCAATCAAGCTTGGAAATGCGCGTACAGCAATAATATCGGTATATTGTGAAATTACTTGAGCCGCTTCTTTAATATGTTCTGAGGTATTTAAATTCATGATTGTTCCATCTTCAAACTCTATGTTCCAAGCATCGCTTACATTTAAAACCATGACTTGCATGCCCAAATTTTTTGCTGCCTTTTCGGTACTTAATCGGGTTCTTAAACTAGCGTTGAAAAACAACATGACCAAGGTTTTATGCGTTCCTAAATTTTCAAATTGAAAAGGATTTTGTTTTAACTGAATGGCTTCCTGAATAATTTCAGAAAGATTTGCAATGTCTTTTATATCTGTATATTTTTTCATGTCAGTTCAGTTTGTAATGCTTCAAAAAAAACATCGATATGGTGCTTTTGAATGGTTAGCGGAGGAAGTATTCTTAATACATTTGGATTCTTTGCATTCCCAGTAAATATGTGATGCTCGAAGATGAGTTTTTTTCGCAATTCTGAAATATTAAAATCAAATTCTAACCCTAACATTAATCCGCGACCTTTAATTGATTTCACATTAGGAAGCGTTTTGGCTTTTTCTTTAAAATATGTTGAAACATCTTTTGCGTTTTGCAGTAATTGTTCGTCCTCTAACACCTTTAACACTGACAGTGATGCTGCACAAGCCAAATGATTGCCACCGAAAGTTGTTCCTAATAAACCCATTGACGCTTTAATATCGGAATGAATTAAAATCCCTCCAATTGGGAATCCGTTTCCCATGCCTTTTGCCATAGAAATGATATCTGGATCAATACCATGTTTTTGAAACGCAAAAAAATCGCCTGTTCTTCCAAAACCAGATTGTATTTCATCTGCAATGAACACTGTGTTGTATTGTTTACACAATTCACTTAAGCCTTGATAAAAGGCTGTTGTGCTTTCATCCAAACCTCCAATGCCCTGAATAACCTCAACAATTACTGCACAAACGTCATTTTTACACAACACTTTTTCTACAGCTTCTAAATCACCCAATGCTACAAACTCAACGCTTTGCTGGGCATTAATTGGCGCAATAATTTTAGGATTATCCGTTACAGCAACTGCTGCCGAAGTTCTGCCATGAAACGAATTTTTAAATGACAGCACCTTCTTTTTATCGGTGTGAAACGATGCTAGCTTTAATGCATTTTCATTGGCCTCAGCTCCAGAATTACATAAAAACAATTGATAATCTACACAACCAGATAACTCTTCTAATTTTTTAGATAATTCAATTTGTAAAGGATTTTGAATAGAGTTACTGTAAAAACCAAGCTTCCCAACTTGCTCACTTATATTTTTTACATATTCAGGATGCGAATGCCCGATTGAAATCACAGCATGACCTCCATATAAATCTAAATACTTAGTGTCGTTTTCATCAAAAACATAGACGTCTTTAGCCTTTACTGGCGTAATATCAAACAACGGATACACATTAAATAGGCTCATAATTGTTCGGTTTTAATCGTATTAATTTTATTGAAAGACGTGACCATACCTTGTATTAAAGACGAACTCAATCCTTTATGTTCCATTTCATTCAAACCTTCAATGGTACAGCCTTTTGGTGTGGTTACTTTATCAATTTCCTGCTCTGGATGATTCCCATTTGTAATCAGTAAATTAGCAGCGCCTTCACAAGTATGCATCGCCAATTCTTGTGCTTCTTTAGCATCAAAACCCAATTGAATTGCCGCTTGCGTTGTCGCTCTAATAAGGCGCATCCAAAAGGCAATGCCGCTTGCACAAACCACTGTTGCCGCTTGCATTTGATTTTCTGGAATTGCAATAGACGTTCCCAAACGATTAAAAATAGCTTCGGCAATCTTTATGCGTTTTTCACCTTTTTCATTACTGCATAAACAGGTCATAGATTTTCCAACGGCAATGGCTGTATTTGGCATGGCTCTAATTATAAACTGGTGAGTGCCAACAATAGCTTCGATTTTAGAAATACTATAGCCTGTAATTGTAGAAATAATAACATGCTTCTCCGTTAACAAGGGTGCAACTTCCTTTAAAATAGTTTCAAAATGTGCTGGTTGAACAGCAAAAATTAGAATGTCTGATTGTTGTACTGCTTCTGTGTTATCCGAAGTAATTACAACATTCTGGTAGCCTTTAAAACTTTGGATATCTTCAATATTCCGTTTTGTTAAATACAAGTTCGTAATAGCATTTGTAGTAATCAATCCTTTGGCTATGGATTGTCCTAAATTTCCTGTTCCTATTATTGCGATTTTCATAATATTGACCGCGAAGGCGGTTATCTTTTTAATTAAACTTCAATTTTATTTATTCCTTTTAGATTCTTCACTTCGACAGGCTCAGTGACCACGTTCAGAATGACAGATTATTAAAAAAAGTTTGCTTTAAGTTTCAATCCTTCAGTTTCAGCAAAACCAAACATTAAATTCATGTTTTGAACGGCTTGCCCTGAAGCGCCTTTTAAAAGATTGTCAATAATACTTGTGATTAATAATTTGTTGTTATGTTTATGTACATGAAGCAAACATTTATTGGTGTTTACTACTTGTTTTAAATGCAATTCTTCATCTGAAACAAAAGTGAATGCAGCATCTTTATAAAATGATGTATACATCGTCTTTGCTTCTTCCAAACTTCCCTCGAAATTGGTATATGCTGTTGCAAAAATGCCTCTTGAAAAATTCCCTCTGTTTGGCATAAAATTGATGTCAGCGTTGAACCCATTTTGTAATTGTTTTACCGATTGATTAATCTCGCCCAAATGCTGATGCGCAAATGGTTTATAATATGAAAAGTTATTATCTCGCCATGTAAAATGAGTTGTTTTAGATAAGGACGTTCCTGCTCCCGTAGCTCCTGTAACCGCATTGACATGCACATCGTCTGTAATTAAATTATACTTAGCCAACGGTAGTAATGCCAATTGAATGGCTGTTGCAAAGCATCCTGGATTTGCAATATAATTAGCCTTTATTATGTTGGCTTTTTCTAATTCTGGCAATCCATATACGAAGGTTTTATTTTCAAAAATTTTATCCTTTTCTAGTCTAAAATCATTACTTAAATCTATGATTTTAGTATGTGCCGAAAACTGATTATTCTCTAAAAATGCTTTAGAGTTGCCATGACCCAAACACAAGAATAAAACATCAACATCTGTATTGATGTTGCTTGTAAAAATTAAATCTGTTGAGCCAACCAGATCTTGATGTACACTACTTACTTTATTCCCAGCATTTGAAGTGCTGTACACAAAATTGATTTCTACTTTGGTATGAAAAAGTAATATTCTAATTAACTCTCCTGCAGTATATCCTGCGCCTCCAATTATTCCAACGTCTATCATAATTAATTGTTTACTTGATTATATATTTTACCTTGATTTGCATAGATTTTGATAAACCCTTTTGCTTCATCGGCAGTCCAACCCTTATTTATTTCGCCATAACTTCCAAAATCTGCATTCATTAAATCGTGCTTGGATGTAATCCCATCTAAAGAAAAATGATACGGTTTAAGGGTTACTATAACATCACCTGACACTTGCTTTTGGCTATTCTCTAGAAATGCTTCCATATCTCTCATTACAGGATCCAAATACAGCCCTTCATGCAAGTGTGTCCCATACCAATTAGCCATATAATCCTTATGTTGCAATTGCCATTTGGTAAGCGTATGCTTTTCTAATAAATGGTGTGCCTTAATAATTATAGTAGCTGCTGCAGCTTCAAAACCAACACGCCCTTTAATGCCAACAATGGTGTCTCCTACATGAATGTCTCTCCCAATGGCAAACGCAGATGCCAAATCATTCAAGGTTTTAATATTCGTTGCTGGACTGTTCTTATTTTCGTTTATCGCAACTAATTCACCTTTACTAAATGAAAGTGTTACCTTTTCCTGACCTTCTTTTTGTAATTGTGAAGGATAAGCACTCTCGGGCAATGGCTTGTTGGACGTAAGTGTTTCCTCTCCTCCAACACTTGTTCCCCAAAGTCCTTTGTTAATTGAATATTTCGCTTTTTGCCAAGACGTATCGATACCGTTTTTAACTAAATAATCAATTTCTTCTTGTCTTGATAACGCTTTATCTCTAATTGGTGTAATAATTTGAATTTCAGGAGCCAAGGTTTGGAATATCAAATCAAATCTTACCTGATCATTTCCTGCTCCAGTACTACCATGTGCAATATATTTAGCTTCAATGCTTTTAGCGTATTCAATAATTTCAATGGCTTGAATAATCCGTTCGGCACTAACCGACAATGGATAGGTATTGTTTTTTAATACATTACCGTAAATGAGATACTTTACTACCTTATTGTAATAGGTGGCAAGAGCATCGATATTTGTATAGCTCGTTACACCCATTTTATAAGCTTTATTTTGAATACTATCCATTTCAATTTGAGAAAACCCTCCAGTATTCACACTTACAGCATGCACTTCAAATCCTTTTTCTGTGGACAGATGCACCGCACAATACGATGTGTCTAAACCTCCACTATATGCTAATACTAATTTTTTTGAATTTTTCATTTTATTTCTTTTTTAAAAACAAAGTTTGCTTGATGCTCTTTAATCTTTTAAAAACCTTGGCTTTAATTTTTTTATGTGTTTTTATCTCTTTTGAATTCGGGTCGAACAACATTCCTGTACATAGGCACATATGTTGCTCGGTGCGTTGAAGTACATCGTAATTTTTGCATGTCTGACAGCCATTCCAGAACGATTGGTTGTTGGTTAATTCGGAAAACGTTACTGGTTTATATCCTAGCTGACTGTTTATTTTCATAA
>JAADHG010000165.1:0-8093 GCA_013151975.1 Chlorobiota bacterium
CCTGATGGTATTAACTTAGATTCTTGGAGAGAAGAACTCCTTAAAGGTGAAAAAGCATCTCTAAAAGGTTTTTTTGATAAGGCAAAAATTTTGAATCTGAGAAACAGTATTTTTGTTGATGTTACAGCAAATCAAGAGGTTTCAGATATATATGCAAACTATCTACGTGAAAGTATTGCTGTTGTAGCTTGTAATAAAATTGCATGCTCGAGTAATTATAATAATTACAATACGCTGAAACAATTATCAAGAAAATACAACGCGCCTTTCTTATTTGAAACTAATGTTGGTGCAGGATTACCTGTAATTGATACCCTCAACCATTTAATTACATCAGGAGATAAAATACATTCCATTCATGCGGTACTATCAGGTAGTTTGAACTTTGTTTTTAATAATTTTGATACAAGTAAAAAATTCCATGATGTCGTGAAACAAGCACAAAATGAAGGTTATACGGAGCCAGATCCAAGAATAGATTTGAGTGGTGTTGATGTTGCTAGAAAAATATTGATACTAGCTCGCGAAAGTGGAACGGAAATGAATCTAGAAGATATTGAAAACATATCATTCTTATCTCCATCAGCCCAAAAAGCTAATTCTGTGGACGATTTTTACGAGACATTAATCAAAGATGAAGCACATTATCAAAACTTATTGGCTTCAGCTAAAAAGAATGATTGTCAACTTAAATATGTAGCAAAATTTGTTAACGGAAAAGCTTCAGTGGGATTAAAAGAAATCCCCAAAGGGCATCCTTTCTATAATCTAGAAGGAAAAGATAATATTGTAATGTTTTATACCGAGCGATATCCAGAGCAACCTATGATTATTAAAGGTGCTGGTGCTGGTGCTGATGTAACAGCCGCTGGTTTATTTGCCGATATAATAAGGATTGGAAATAACTAGTTATGACGAACGAAATAAAAATATTCTCACCTGCAACTGTTGCAAACGTAGCCTGTGGTTTTGATGTGTTAGGGTTTTGCTTAGACAATGTCGGTGATGAAATGGTGATACGGAAAATTTCAAAAAAAGGAATTTACATTACCAAAATTGAAGGTTATAATTTGCCTTATGAAGCTCATCTAAACGTAGCAGGTGTTTCTGCCTTGGCTCTTATTGAAGATGCAAATCCTGATTGTGGTTTTGAAATAGAAATCTATAAACACATTAAGCCAGGAAGTGGAATTGGCAGTAGTTCTGCCAGTGCTGCAGGAAGTGTTTTTGGAATTAATGAATTGTTAGGAAGACCTTATAACAATACACAGCTCACCTATTTTGCTATGAAAGGTGAGGCTATTGCTAGTATGAGTGAACATGCCGATAATTTGGCGCCAGCACTATTTGGAGGTTTTACGTTAGTAAAAAGTATTGCGCCTTTAGAAATATTGCAAATTCCAACACCAAAGGAATTATATGCCACCATTATTCATCCACAAATTGAAATTAAAACATCAGAAGCACGTGCTATTTTACCTAAAAATGTGCCCTTAAAAGATGCCATAGGTCAATGGGCAAATGTCGGGAGTTTAATCCATGCCTTACATACAAGCAATTATAGTTTAATACAAAGATCACTACAAGACATAATTGTAGAGCCCTATAGAAGTAAGCTTATTCCACATTTTGATGATGTAAAATTTGCTGCGTTAAATCATGGCGCGCTTGGTTGTTCCATTTCAGGATCTGGACCTTCTATATTTGCACTTAGCGAAGGCTTAGAAGTTGCCAAAAATGTTGAAGATGCAATGAAAACAATATATTCAGAAACAGGTATCGAATTTGATACTTTCGTGTCTCCTATAAATACAAAAGGTATTAAAATCCTCAATTCTTAATTTAAAATGCTATACTACTCTCTCAATAAAAAAGCCCCTAACGCATCATTTAAAGACGCTGTTATAAAAGGGTTAGCACCCGATAAAGGCTTGTATTTCCCTGAAACTATAACGCCTTTACCTCAATCCTTTTTTGAAGATTTTGACAATCTATCACATTCTGAAATTGCATTTGAAGCCATTAAGCAATTCGTATTGCCTGATATTCCTGAAAATATTCTAAAACAAATTATTGAAGAAACGCTATCCTTTGAGTTTCCTATTGTTGAGCTCACAAAAAACATATCGACTTTAGAACTGTTTCACGGACCCACAATGGCATTTAAAGATGTTGGGGCTCGGTTTATGGCGCGATGCCTAGGCTATTTCAATAAAAACAACACTAAAGAAGTCACTGTTTTAGTGGCCACCTCTGGAGATACAGGCGGCGCTGTAGCCAATGGATTTCTAGGTGTAAAAGGTGTAAATGTTGTAATACTATATCCTAGTGGAAAAGTAAGCGACATTCAAGAAAAACAACTTACAACACTTGGGCAAAACATTACAGCCTTGGAGGTTAATGGCACGTTTGATGATTGCCAAGACATGGTAAAAATAGCATTTTTAGACAATGAAATAACAAACCGTATACAACTCACTTCAGCAAACTCTATAAATGTAGCACGTTGGTTACCACAAATGTTCTACTTTATGTTTGCCTATAAACAACTTAAAAACACATACAAACACATTGCATTCTCAGTACCTAGTGGGAATTTTGGTAATGTTTGCGCAGGTATGATGGCACAACAATTAGGCTTGCCAATGGATCATTTTATAGCTTCCAATAACGAGAATAATGTAATTACAGAGTATCTTAAAACACAATTATACCAGCCTAAACCAAGTATACAAACCATAAGCAATGCTATGGATGTTGGCAACCCAAGTAATTTTATACGTATTCAAGAAATCTATAAGCACAACTTCGAAGCTTTAAAAAACAACTTATCCTCTTATAGTTTTACTGATGAAGAAACAAAAGAAGCCATGAAAGAGATTTACAATACTTATAATTATGTCGCTGATCCTCACGGTGCTGTTGGGTATTTAGGAGCAAAAGCATATCTCAAAAACAATCCAGAGGCACACTGTGTGTTTTTAGAAACAGCACATCCTACTAAGTTTTTAGATGTAGTTGAAGAAGTTATCCTCCAAAAACAAGACTTACCACCGCAAATACAAGCAGTAATGGACAAAGAAAAAGCGTCTATTGCAGTCAATACTTATGAGGATATAAAGGCGTATTTATTAGCATAGACAACATCCTCTATTTAATAAGGTATTCAACCAAAATTTATGTAGTTTTGCGTCTCAAAATTCAATACATTACTATGAAAAATATTGCATTACATGCTACACATGAATCACTTGGAGCTAAAATGGTTCCTTTTGCCGGCTATAACATGCCAGTACAATATGAAGGTGTAAATATTGAACACGAAACTGTTAGAAAAGCAGTTGGTGTGTTTGATGTCTCACATATGGGAGAATTTTTAATTGAAGGACCAAATGCACTGGATTTAATTCAGAAAGTAACTAGTAATGATGCTTCTAAGCTTACCATAGGAAAAGCGCAATACAGTTGCTTTCCAAATGATGATGGCGGGATTGTTGACGATCTTATTGTTTATAAAATAAAAGAAGAAACCTACTTATTGGTTGTAAATGCGGGTAATATTGAAAAGGATTGGAATTGGATTGCTTCAAAAAATGATATTGGTGCAGAAATGCGAGACATAAGTAACGATTACTCTTTGCTTGCTATACAAGGACCAAAAGCCATTGAAGCCATGCAATCCTTATCTAGTCATGATTTATCCGAAATAAAATTCTATAATTTTGTTGTAGGCGATTTTGCAGGAATAGAACACGTTATTATTTCGGCAACGGGTTATACAGGAAGTGGCGGATTTGAAATTTATTGCAAAAATGAAGACGTGCAACAAGTTTGGGATAAAGTGTTTGAAGCTGGAGCCAATTATGGTATAAAACCTATTGGACTAGCAGCTCGAGATACCTTGCGTTTAGAAATGGGATATTGCCTTTATGGTAATGATATTGACGATACAACCTCACCTATTGAAGCCGGTTTGGGTTGGATTACTAAGTTTACAAAAGAATTCACCAATAGTAAAGCGCTTAAACATCAGAAAGAACACGGCGTTGAACGCAAGCTGATTGCTTTTGAACTTGACGAACGTGGTATTCCACGCCATGGCTATGATATTGTTGATGGTAACGGAACTAAAATTGGTGAAGTCACCTCAGGAACCATGTCTCCATCTTTAGGTAAAGGTATTGGCTTAGGTTATGTGCCGCCTATTTTTGCAAGTGCTGATAGTAAAATTAATATCCAAATTAGAAAAAAAGCTATTCCTGCAATAGTAGTGAAACTTCCGTTTTATAAAGGATAAAACCCATTAAACGCTCTATGGAGATGATAAATGAAGGTTAAAGAGAGCAAACATAGAATCCTAATTCTTGGTGCAAGTGGCTTTATAGGTAATGCTATTTATAAAGAACTATGCTCCTATTTTAAAACGTATGGTACTTATTGTAGAAGTGATGAAGAATTAAACAAGAATAAGCATTTCTATCAGTATAATATTGAAGAAGATGATATCTTCGAAATTCTTGATATTGTAAAACCAACAATCATTATTTCAGCGCTTCGTGGTGATTTTGCTGCACAAATTATGGCACATCAACACCTTTCTGAATATATAAAGACACCGCAATGCAAACTCATCTATTTATCCTCAGCAGTTGTGTTTGATGCCTATAGCAAATACCCAAGTTACGAGTACGACAAAACATTAAGCCATAGTATTTATGGTCATTTTAAAATAAAAATTGAAAATGCGTTGTTGCGATTACCAAAACAAAAGGTAGCTATTTTAAGACTTCCAATGGTATTTGGTTCTAATTCACCCAGAATTGAATCCTTAAAAACTTATTTAAAAGAAAAAGAACCTATAGAAATATTCCCAAATTTGATAATGAATGTCACTACCAGTAAAAAACTAACACAACAAATTCATTACATCATTAATAGAAATAAATTTGGAATCTTCCACTTAGGCAGCAAAGATTTAGTACATCACGACGATTTTATAAAAGAAATTATTAATAAACTCGGTAATTATAAGCCTGTTTTTAAGCATGTATACACTACCAATGACGATAGATATTTAGCAGTATTACCCAAAGACAATGTGCTTCCAAAACATCTGCAATTAATGAGTCAAGAGATTTTATCAAAATTAGAGGTTTAACCCTTTTAAAACTTAAAATTGCGTACATTTATTTCCCACAAAACTGTAACATAATGTCAAAACTTTCCGAAGAAGATATTGAAAAAAGATTACTTCATTTTCCCGATTGGGAGTATCATAACAATGCCATTCATGCCGAATTTGAATTTGAAAATTTTAAAGATTGCTTTAGTGCCATGAGCCGAATAGCCTTTGAATGTGAAGCACTTAACCACCATCCAGATTGGTCAAATACTTATAATGTACTCACTATTTCGTTATCTACACATAGTGCAAATGGAGTCACTAATAAAGACTTTAAATTGGCCGAAGCTATTGAAACTATTGTAGAGGTTGAAGAATAATTTGTTTTTACAATTAGCATTTTTAAATTTGTGGCTATTAATATATAGCTTCATGTACATGATAACTTTATCAACTTTTGGCACTATTAACTTTTAACTATTAACTTAAATTATGGGAAGAGCTTTTGAATTTCGTAAAGCACGTAAAATGAAACGTTGGTCTGCTATGAGCAAAGCCTTTACACGTATTGGTAAAGATATTGTAATGGCTGTAAAAGAAGGCGGTCCAGATCCTGACAGTAACTCACGTTTACGCGCAGTAATTCAAAATGCGAAGTCGGTAAACATGCCTAAGGACAATGTAGAACGCGCTATAAAACGTGCGAGCGACAAAAGTCTTGGCGATTATAAAGAGGTCTTATTTGAAGGCTATGCGCCTCATGGCATTGCCATACTTGTAGAAACCGCAACCGATAACAATACCCGAACCGTTGCTAATGTGCGCAGTTATTTTAACAAGTGTAATGGTAGCTTAGGCACATCAGGTTCTGTGGTGTTTATGTTTGATCATACTTGTAATTTTAGAATCCCTGCTGAAGGTCTTGATGCCGAAGAAATAGAACTAGAATTTATAGATTTTGGTGCCGAAGAAGTTTTTGATGATGATGATGGCATTTTAATTTACGCACCATTTGAGAGCTTTGGAGCTATACAAGCTGAATTAGAAAAGCGTGGTATTGAAATACTCTCGTCTGGCTTTGAGCGTATCCCACAAGTTACCAAACAACTTAATGCAGAACAAGCTGCCGATGTGGAAAAGCTTTTAGAAAAGATTGAAGAAGATGATGATGTACAAAATGTATATCATACCATGGAAGAGCTTACCGACTAGTGAGTTGTTAGAATTTTTTCTTTGTTTTTTTACAATTACTCCAAAAAAAGTATATCTTCATTTTATAAAACCAGATGCATTCTTTGTTTATCCGGGATTAATACCTTGATAAACGTGATATATGTATGGTTATAGTGCATTAATTAAAAACACTAAAAATAAGAAAATGAATTATACACAATCCATTAAAACCAAAACAACTCAGAGAACTTCTTTTCTAAGTATTGCTACTGGGATTGATAAATGGTGGGGGAAAGTAGATAATCCAGTATCAAAAGTTAATGATGAATTTTCAATTTTCTTTGGTAATACTGAATGGAGATTTAAAATTATTGAATTTTTAGAATACGAGAAAATTACTTGGAAATGTATTAAAGCAAATCACATTCACCAAGGGTTGCAGAATATTAAAGAAGAATGGTTTAATTCTGAGTTATTTTGGGAATTCAAAACCCTGAAAGAATTTACAGAAATTTCATTTTTACATAGCGGATTAAATCCTGAACTTAATTGCTATGACGTTTGTGAATCTGCTTGGAGTTTTTTTATTACGAAAAGTTTAAAAGATTATTTAGATAAAGGTGTCGGAAACCCTTATTTTGAATAAAACTCATAATAAAACCACATTTCTTTTTGTAGGTTTTATAAACTCTTTTCGACTTATGTTACTTATACCAATACTATATAGCATGAAAAGATTTACAATAATTCTAGTATTCGTTTTTAGTACACACTCTGTTTTATCCCAAAACATGGATAATGCTGAGCTTGAAAACATTTTCACAACAATGAGTGATACCATACAAGGAGAACCAGGTAGGTGGCAATTTATAATTAAAGATGTTATGTTTGTTTGCCTTACAGATACTGCAAATAATAGAATGCGTATTATCTCCCCAATTACAGAAACCAACCAGCTGGACGAAGACACAAAAACCTTATTATTATTGGCAAATTTTCATACCGCTTTAGATGTAAAATACGCCATTTCGGACGATGTCTTGTGGTCAGTTTTTATTCATCCGTTAAAAGAACTCACAAGAGAGCAAGTTGAAGATGCTGTAAGTCAGGTGTACTATGCTCATATTACGTTTGGAACATCTTTTACAAGCACAAATTTAGTATTCCCTGGTAAACAAAAAAAAGAAGCCAAACGCATAGAAAAAGGCACCTTTAAAAAGAAAACTTAGAATACTATCCTTTAAAGTGTAACAACCTTAGTAAATTCCCGACCTATATCTTGAATTAAAACACAAAAAATGATTATTTCTACAACAGATAAAGTTCCAAACAAAGAAATTATTGAAATACTAGGAATTGCAAGAGGCAATAGTGTAAGAGCACGACACATTGGTAGAGACATTTTCGCAGGATTAAAAAATATTGTTGGTGGCGAAATTAATGAGTACACAAAATTATTGGAGCAATCTCGTGAACAAGCGATGCATCGCATGATTAAAGATGCTGAAAGAATGAATGCCGATGCTATTGTAAATGTTAGGTTTACAACATCTATGGTAATGCAAGCAACTTCTGAAATTTTAGCCTACGGAACTGCAGTTAGGTTTTCTTGAAATAAAAATGTCATACAAAAAAAGCCATCTCGTTGTGAATTGAGATAGCTTTTAAATACTCTGGTTTTAAGTATATATGTTGTAAATGTTTCTTTTTAGTGACATGTAAAACATGTTTACTTTATGTTTCATTTATATATTTTAATAACCTACTAATAAATATGCAACATTCATGCCAATTTTAT
>JAADHG010000165.1:8144-9935 GCA_013151975.1 Chlorobiota bacterium
AAAAATATAAAAAATGAGCTGGATTAAAGTTATCCCTTTTGAAGAAGCTACTGGAAAACTAAAACAAATCTATAAAAAGATTAAAGGACCAAATAATCAAATAGATAATGTATTAAGTATTCATAGTTTGCGTCCTCACACACTTACTGGACATATGAGTTTATATAAAAACACCTTGCATCATAGTGATAACACGTTTCCGAATTGGTTTTTAGAATTATTAGGTACGTATACTAGCTATATTAATAAATGTGATTATTGCTATAAGCATCATTTTACTGGAATGAAACGATTTTTAAATGATGACGATAAAGCTGAAAAATTAAAATTTCATATTGAAAATAATTCGTTGAATAAAGTATTAAATAATAAAGAGTCAGCATTATCTACTTATACAAAAAAATTAACTAATAATGCTAGTGATATTACGGAAGATGATATTACAAATTTAAGATGTTTGGGATGTACTGATGGTGAAATTCTAGAGGTAAACCAAGTAGTATCCTATTTTAATTATGCAAACAGAACAGTTTTAGGTCTTGGTGTAAATATAAACAATGAAGTGTTAGGCTTATCTCCAAAAAACAAAGACGCTGAAAGCTCGTGGAATCATAAATAAATAGCGATTATGTGTACTCAGGAATCTTCCCAACTACGCCCTTATAGAAGTTATGCATGAACTTGAAATCGGCTTCTTTGTCATCAGTTGTGTAAAAAGGTTCTGAGATTCTATTTTCTTTTTTCCCAAAATCTAGCGTAATCATTAAAATTGGCACATTAGCAGCTTTTGCAATATAATAAAACCCTGTACGCCATTGCTCTACTTTTTTTCGCGTACCTTCAGGTGCCATTGCCATTCTAAACCTATCATGGTTTTTAAATAACTTAGCTATTGCTTCTACTTGATTTTCGTTGTTTTGCCTTTCGATTGGAGCACCTCCAAGTGCTCTAAAAATCCATCCATGAGGAAACTTAAACAACTCTTTTTTACCAACAAAATTTGTCTTCATCCCAATAACTGAGCGCAATAATATGCCTAACGGAAAATCTACCCAGCTTGTATGTGGTGCAGCTATAATTACTGCCTTTTTTACACTATCAAAGTCTGAAAAACCAACAACTTTCCATCCTAAGATTTTAAAATAAATAAATCTTGATAACCATTGCATAATTACATCTTTTGATAGAGTGACTTCAACTTGTCATGCGTAATTGTCTTTTTCCAATTTTTACCAATGGCGTTTTCCCATAATGGCTCTAAGCTTAATGCAACATCTATCATTGTGTCAAAATGATAATCTTCCAGATGTGCACAAATATTTTCTGGTAAATTTATATCATGCCTTTTCATCATTTCTTTAAATAGCTTCACACCTTGAGGGTAGTACTCTTCTAAATGGTTAAACACAATACAATTTCCAATTCCATGTTTAGTTCCTAACACATAAGACAAACCATAACTCATTGCATGCGCTACACCAACTTGTGAGTACGCTATACTCATTCCTCCATGCCATGATGCCATCATTAATTTATCTTGAGACTCTTCTGGTGTTAATGCGCCATTTACAAAAATCTCTTTGCACAAATCATACGCCTTTTCACCATAACTTTGACTAAATGCATTTAAGTAAGTACCATTAAGTGATTCTATACAATGAATATAACAATCCATTCCTGTATAAAACCATTGCACTTTTGGCACATTCTTGGTAAGTTCAGGGTCTAAAATAACTTGATTAAAAGTGGTATAATCACTATTAATACCTAGTTTTTTGTTTGGCCCAGTTA
>JAADHG010000094.1 GCA_013151975.1 Chlorobiota bacterium
AAGATGCTCCAGTTGTGCTATTTACAAACAATACTTTTTCCCAGTTTGCTCCACCATCTTGTGAACGATATACACCTCGGTCGTTTGAAGGGCCGTATTGTGCACCTTGTGAAGTAACAAAGATGATATCAGGATTAGTAGGATGAATGATGACATCTGAAATGTGTCGTGAATTTTCCAAACCAATATGTGTCCATGTTTTCCCAGCATCAGTCGATTTGTAAACACCATCTCCCATTGAGGTCATTACACCACGTGCTGCATGTTCTCCCATACCAACAATAACAACATTTGTATCGCTTTCTGAAACAGCAATAGCACCTACTGTCCCTGTTTTTAAGAAACCATCGGAAATATTTTTCCAAGTAATACCATCATCAGTAGTTTTCCAAACACCACCACCAGTGCTTCCCATATAATAGGTGTGTGGTTGTCCTATTACTCCTGTTGAGGTTACACTGCGACCTCCCCGAAAAGGACCAATATTACGCCATTTAAGATTGTGAAAATCCTTATCGTTTACAACAGTTATAGAAGCTTTACTTTTTTTACTCTTTTTTTGTGCTGTAATAGAATTGGGAAATATTAAAAGAATTAGGATAAGGAGTTTTAGTGTTTTCATTTGGTTGGTTTTGATAGTTAGTATGCATTGTACCTTTTGTAAATATAGGAATTCAATATTTAATTTTCAGAATCTAAAAATCAAAAAAAAGCGTTAGATTTAATTCTAACGCTTTTCATAATATATATGTGATTATATTTATTTGACTATAGTTTCATTATTTTTAATCTCAATTGAAACTTGATTGGTCAATAAATCATTAAAAGTTTCTCTTTTTCTTATAAGGTGTGCTTTTTCGTTATACCATAAAACTTCGGCAGGACGATAGCGAGAGTTATAATTGCTTGACATAGTAAAACAATAAGCACCTGCGTTTTTAAATGCTAAAACATCTTCTTCTTTAATTTCTGCTATTCTTCGGTTATTAGCAAATGTATCTGTTTCACAAATATATCCTACGATCGAGTAAAACCGATGTTTGCCTTTTGGGTTTGAAATATTTTCAATTTCATGTTGTGACCCGTAAAGCATTGGTCTTATTAAATGGTTAAAGCCAGAATCTATTTGCGCAAAAACAGTTGACGTTGTTTGTTTGATGGCATTTACTTTAGCTAAGAAAAAACCAGCTTCGCTCACTAAAAATTTACCTGGCTCAAAAGCTAAAGTAATCTCACGGCCATAATTTTTACAAAATGTTTTGAAACGCGTTGTTAATTTTTCTCCAAACTCTTCAATGTTAGTTTCAATATCGCCTTCTTTATAAGGAACTTTAAAACCAGAACCAAAATCTATAAACTCTAAATCTTTAAAATTTTTGGCAGTTTCAAATAAAATTTCACTAGCATATATAAATACATCAATATCTAGAATATCACTACCCGTGTGCATATGGATACCGTTAATATGCATACCTGTGTTTTCAACAATACGTATTATATGTGGAATTTGATGAATTGAAATGCCAAACTTTGAATCAATATGACCAACCGAAATATTGGTATTTCCGCCAGCCATTACATGTGGATTAATACGAATACAAACAGGGATTTCCGGATGCTTACTTCCAAATTGCTCTAATATAGATAAGTTGTCAATATTTATTTGTGTACCCAATTTAGCAACGGCTTCAATTTCTTCAAGCGACACACCATTAGGTGTATAAATAATATCTTTAGCTTTAAATCCGGCATGCAAACCAAGCTTTACTTCTTGAATAGAAACTGTATCTAACCCAGCTCCAAGACTATTCATAAATTTTAAGACTGATATGTTTGATAAAGCTTTAACAGCATAATTTATCTTAAGTTTTTTCACCTTATTAAAAGCAGCAGTTAAACGTTTATATTGCGCTTCAATTTTTTGTGCGTCATACACATAAATTGGACTTCCAAATTCGTTTGCAACGTTTAATAAAGTTTCACTTTTCATGGTCTTAAAATTTAATTGTTTTGCATAATTGTTGTTAAAATTATTAGTACTCTTTATTTTAAATAAAGTTTTGGCAAAACTATAACCTTTTTTTAAGTAGAAGGCACATTTTTTTTATAAATTTTATATTCAAATAGAATAATTATAGAACCCAAAAAATATTGGTTAAATGTTTCAGGTTGTTTACATTTGCAGAGCAAAAATAATTTCACAAAATGAATTTACACGAATATCAAGGAAAAGATATATTAAGCAGTTTTGGAGTACGCATACAACGTGGTATTGTTGCCCAAAATGCTCAAGAAGCAGTTGCTGCAGCAAAACAACTTACTGATGAAACAGGAACGAGTTGGCACATTATAAAAGCTCAAGTACATGCTGGTGGACGTGGTAAAGGCGGTGGTGTAAAGCTTGCAAAAAGTTTACAAGAAGTAGAAACTATTGCGAGTCAAATAATAGGAATGCAATTGATTACCCCTCAAACTTCGGCTGAAGGCAAAAAAGTACATCAAGTTTTAGTAGCAGAAGATGTGTATTATCCTGGAGAAAGTGAAACGGACGAATTTTATATGTCTGTATTGTTAAATCGTGGCACAGGACATAATATGATTATGTATTCAACCGAGGGAGGAATGGACATTGAAACTGTTGCTGAAGAAACACCACATTTAATATTTAAAGAAGAAATTGATCCTGCAACAGGATTATTACCTTTTCAAGCACGTCGTATTGCTTTTAATTTAGGACTGTCTGGAATGGCATTTAAAGAGATGGTAAAATTTGTCATGGCTTTATATAAAGCTTATGATAAATCGGATGCATCACTATTTGAAATAAATCCGGTTTTAAAAACTAGTGATAATAAAATAATGGCTGTAGATGCCAAAGTAACTATTGATGATAATGCATTATATCGTCATAAGGATTATATTGATTTAAGAGATATTCGCGAAGAGAACCCTATTGAGGTTGAAGCTAAAGAAGCTGGGCTTAATTATGTTGATCTTGACGGAAACGTTGGTTGTATGGTTAATGGTGCAGGTTTGGCAATGGCTACTATGGATTTAATTAAACAAGCAGGAGGAGAGCCAGCTAATTTTTTAGATGTTGGAGGCACAGCAGATGCTGAAAGAGTTGAAATAGCATTTAGAATTATTTTAAAAGACCCTAATGTAAAAGCTATCTTAATTAATATATTTGGAGGTATTGTGCGTTGTGATCGTGTTGCGCAAGGTATTGTAGATGCTTATAAAAATATGGGAGACGCTATTAAGATTCCTATTATTGTGCGTTTACAAGGTACAAATGCTGATATTGCTAAAGAACTCATAGACAATTCTGGACTCGATGTACAAAGTGCTGTAGAGTTTCAAGAAGCAGCCGATAAAGTTCAAGCAGTTTTAAATTAAATACAAAAGCATATCATATAATATATCCTAAGAGCAATGTGAAAACATTGCTCTTTTTTTATGATATTCTTTTTCTTCCTCAGTGTTAAAAAACTATTAATTAGCGTTAAACAATAGTTAATTAGTAGTAGTTGGTGTAACAATTACTATTTAGATACAGTCTATAAGACATCAATCAATTTAAAAACGAACAATTATGAGAACAATCAAAGCATTACTGTTAGTCGTTGTATTAACGTTTAACAGCGTACTTTTTGCAAGTACAACCTCTGAAGATTTAAAAGCTGACACAGCTGTAATTACTAATGAAATTGCAAAACTATTACAAAACCCAAGATTTTTAGTTGAGAAAGAAATTGTAGCGTACGTAACGCTTACATTAAATAAAAACAACGAAATGGTTGTTTTGTCTGTAGATTCTGAAAGTACACAAATTGAAAGTTTCATTAAAAGTAGATTAAACTATAATGAATTGCCTTCAGCAGTAAATGCTGTAGACAAGATATTTGTTGTACCAGTAAGAGTTACACCCGAAGAATAGAATAAATCTTCTATTTTGAATTAGTCTTAAAAACTCCTAAGAAATACTTAGGAGTTTTTTAATGTCATATTTCTTATTAATAGCAACTTTAAGAACTATGTTCTAGTTTGTTAATAAATATTGCTAAAGAAGTATGGTCATATCATTAAAGTATTTATATAAATAATGAAAGAAATAAACGAATTGTTACTTGATTTAGTATATCAATAGATTTAACGTAAATAATTGAGAAACAATAAATTATGTATTTAAAACACTTTAAAGCAATAAAAAGACGATGAAATGACGTCAAATTTTCGATAAGTTACATTATATCAACGATTATTAAAGTGTAATTATGGCTAATTTTATATAATCAATAATTAATTCACCCTTGGCCATGATAAATCGTGTTGAAAAATTAAGTTTGCTCTCAGAAATGATAGCATTCGCCCGAATTGATAATAGCCTTAAAGAAATAGAATATAATTTTTTACGTGGAGTTGCTAAGCAATTGGAAATTACTCGTGAAGATTTTGACTATTTATTAGATAACCCCGTAACTCATATTCATTTAAAATCTCATAGTGAACGTATTGTACAGTTTCACAGATTGGTTTTACTAATGCATTTAGATGAGGTTATCGCAGATAAAGATTTAGTTAGACTTCATAATTTTGGACTTAGAATGGGTCTTGGTCATGAAGCTATTAATAAAGTACTGGATTTAATGGAAAGTTTTCCATATAAAATTATCCCTCCAGATTTCTTGATTGATATATTTAAAACACAATATAACTAAACTGTATTTTTATAGATAAACTTATACTTTTAATTGATTTAGTTTGGTTTGATAAGCCTTAATTTCATCTCTTACTTTGGCAGCTAGCATAAAGTCTAGTTCTTTTGCTGCTTGTTCCATAAGTTTACGTCTATCTTTAATTTTCTTTTCTAGTTGAGGTTTTGTTAAGTACTCATTTTCGGGTTCAGCAGCTTTTTTGGCTTCTAGTTCATAATAATACGTGCTTACCGAATTTTTTGTGAGCGCATTATCTAGACTTTTAATAATGGCTCTTGGTGTAATATTGTTTTTGATATTATAAGCAATTTGCTTTTCACGTCTGTAATTAGTTTCATCAATAGTTTTTTGCATGCTTTTGGTAATTTTATCAGCATACATAATTGCTTTTCCATGTAAATGTCGTGCAGCTCTACCAACTGTTTGAGTTAAAGAACGTGCAGAACGTAAAAAACCTTCTTTGTCTGCATCTAAAATTGCTACTAGAGATACTTCAGGTAAATCTAAGCCTTCGCGTAATAAATTTACACCGACGAGAACATCAAAAATGCCTTTACGTAAATCTTGCATAATTTCTACACGCTCTAAAGTATCTACATCACTATGTATGTAGCGACAACGCACGTTAATTCTAGTTAAATATTTAGTAAGCTCTTCAGCCATACGTTTTGTAAGAGTAGTTACTAAAGTACGTTCGTCTTTTTCTACGCGTAGCTGTATTTCTTCAATTAAATCGTCTATCTGGTTTAAACTTGGGCGCACTTCAATTTCAGGATCTAAAAGTCCTGTAGGACGTATGACTTGTTCAACAAAAATGCCATCGGTTTTTTGAAGCTCATAATCAGCAGGAGTGGCACTTACATAAATAACCTGATTCTGTATCGCTTCAAATTCTTCAAATTTTAAAGGACGATTATCCATAGCTGCAGGTAATCTAAATCCATATTCCACCAAATTTTCTTTGCGACTTCTATCTCCTCCATACATAGCGTGTACCTGTGAAATAGTAACATGACTTTCATCTACAACCATTAAATAATCATCAGGAAAATAGTCGAGCAAACAAAATGGTCTTGTTCCAGGTTCTCTGCCATCTAAATACCTCGAATAATTCTCGATACCAGAACAATAACCCAATTCGCGAATCATTTCCAAATCAAATTCAGTACGCTCTTTAAGACGCTTTGCTTCCAGATGTTTGCCAATTTCTTTAAAATAATCCACTTGTTTTACCATATCTTCTTGAATGTCATGAATGGCATTTTGCAACACATCAGGAGAGGTTACAAACATATTTGCAGGATAAATGGTGAGCCTGTCATATTTTTCAATAATTTCATTGGTTTGAATATTAAAGGCTTCAATATCTTCAATTTCATCTCCAAAAAAGTGGATTCTAAAGGCATCATCGGCATAACTTGGGAAAATATCTACCGTATCTCCCTTAATTCTGAAATTTCCATGATTAAAATCGGCTTCAGTACGCGAATACAAACTCTGAACGAGTTGATGTAACAGTTTTGTTCTTGAAATAACTTGGTCACGTTTTAAGGTGATGACATTTTTTTGAAATTCTACAGGATTTCCAATACCATAAATACAAGATACCGAAGCCACTACCAATACATCACGACGACCAGAAAGAAGCGATGAGGTTGCACTTAATCGCATTTTTTCAATTTCCTCGTTTATGGACAAATCTTTTTCTATATACACTCCAGACACTGGAATATAGGCTTCAGGTTGGTAATAATCATAATAGGATACAAAATACTCAACCGCATTTTCAGGAAAGAATTGTTTGAACTCAGAATACAATTGTGCTGCCAAGGTTTTATTATGTGCTAAAACTAATGTAGGACGTTGTACTTCTTCAATAACATTGGCGACAGTAAATGTTTTACCAGAACCTGTTACACCCAAAAGTGTTTGGTATTTTTCGTTAGAGTGAATACCCTTTGTAAGCTGTTGTATAGCTTCTGGTTGGTCTCCTGTTGGAGAAAATTCTGATTCAATTTTAAAACGCATTGAGCAAAGTTACAATAATGTTCTAAAAAAACAGAACGCTGATGACGCAGATTTTTTATGATTTATTGCAGAATTTATAAGTGAATATCTGCTAAATCAGTGTTATCTGCATTCCATTTAACGAACTAACGCAAAATGATTATTTAATTTTGGAAGAATAACCATAGCATACATAAATGTGTCAAGTTTTTCCAATTTAATTTCTTTTGGATTAGGATTCATTAGTCTTGATAATTCATCAACTTTTTCTAATACGAACTTATGATTTTCAATAGTAGCTGTCAACTCTTCTTGGTTATTAATAATCTCATTTTTTAAGTTTATTAAGATTTTAGTCTCTTCAATGTTTTTTTTACGATTTTCATTCCAATTATTAATCTGTAGAGCAATTACAATTCCTATAACTACAAGTATAATTTCTCCAATGGCATAGAGCAAATACATACTTGTTTTCTTTAATCATACGTTTGTCTAATTCGTCTAAAAAACTTTATCATAATAATGTATTTTCATTCTGTCCCGATAACTATCGGGATTGATTCATAATCTACAAATAAATAAATGGATTCTGCATCAAGTGTGTTGTGACGGCTAATTTTGAATTTCACTTAATGGTTTTGTTTAATTAGGACTAGAGTTTTTGATTTATTAATTGCAGTTTTTTTAAATTCACTTAAGTGAATACTATATAAATTTCTTGATGGAGTTTTAGAGTATTCGTTTTCAAAATAACCGCCTAATATGTAAAGTTTGTCATCAAAATAATACAATTCAGAAGATTTAAATGGTAAATCGATTAAATATTCTGTTAGTTCTTTTGTTTCTATATTATAGGTACAAATCTTTTTATTATTGTAAATATAAATAAAGTTATTGTGGTAGGCTAAAGCCGGAATCGCAATCGGTGAGAATAATTCGCCTTCTCTTTCCCATTTTCCAGTGGTTAGATTATAGGATTCTATTTCTTTTAAGGGTTTAATATTGAATCCGCCTATGAGATATATTTTATTTTTAATTAAAACGCCTTTAACTTCTTTAGCTTCAGACATATCTTTTAACTGATACCAATATCCTGACTCCAGATTATAAATATGTGACTTATTAGTAAATAGTTTTTTTCCGTTATTTTTTAATTTAACAGATCCTCCCATAACTATAATGTTATTGTCATAAATGAATGACGCAAAATTTGTTGCTTGATGTGGATTCGTGTTATCAATTATAATTGTTTGCGTTTTTAAGTCAAAAACTTCAATTTTGTCATCTAAATAATAAAATTCTCTGTTAGTGGATAATCTTATGCCTCCTATAATATATATTTTATTGTTATAATAATTTAAATTA